>CAILAZ010000116.1 GCA_903832295.1 uncultured Acidobacteriota bacterium | reverse complement strand
TCCTCCGCCTGCTTCAGGGAGAGCTCAAGCCCGACTCCGGCCGCATCCGCACCGCCGACCATCTCAAGATCGTCTATTTCGAGCAGCAGCGCGAGCTCGACCCCTCGCTCACCCTTCGCCGCGCCCTCGCCCCAGACTCCGATGCGGTCGTCTTCCAGGATCGCGTCATTCACGTCGCCGCCTGGGCAGACCGTTTTCTCTTCACCAGCGAGCAGCTCAACCAGCCCGTCAGCCGCCTCAGCGGAGGCGAGCGCGCCCGCGTCCTCATCGCCCGCCTCATGCTCCAGCCCGCTGACATTCTTCTTCTCGACGAGCCCACCAACGACCTCGACATCCCCACCCTTGAGGTCCTCGAAGAAACCCTCCTCGAGTTCAACGGCGCTCTCGTCCTCGTCACTCACGACCGCTACCTTCTTGACCGCGTCTCCAGCATCGTCTTGGGCCTCGATGGCAACGGCAACGCCTCCACCTTCGCCGACTACATGCAGTGGGAGGAGTGGCGCGATCAG
This sequence comes from uncultured Acidobacteriota bacterium, assembly GCA_903832295.1. GTDB lineage: Bacteria > Acidobacteriota > Terriglobia > Terriglobales > Acidobacteriaceae > TOLSYN. The sequence continues at coordinate 38,240 of CAILAZ010000116.1, read as the reverse complement.
CAGCAGCGCACCCAGAAGCGCGTCTCCAACGGCTCCAGCCCCGCCGCTGCCGCAGCCTCCAGCACGCCCTCAAAAAAGAAGCTCTCCTACAAGGAAGCTCGTGAGTACGCCGCCATCGAGCAGCAGATCGCCACCGCCGAAGCCCGCCTTTCTCTCGCCCAGGCCCATCTCAATGACCCGGAGATCCAGACCGACTCCGCCGCCCTCATCGCCGCCGCCGCTGAACTCGCCGCCGCCACCTCCGCTCTCGATCAACTCCTCACCCGCTGGACCGAGCTCGAGGAGCGCCAGCAGTAGCCCGGCATTTTCGGAGTCCCGGCGCTTCTCTCACGCCGCCCTGCACTCCTCCGCCGTCTTGTCTAGCCGCAGCCCCAGAAACACGGGAGCCCGCATCTTCACCCCGCCCTTCTGTCCCTCGTGCGTCCACTCTGCAAACTTGATCTCCGCCACCAGCTCCGGCCTCACATAGTGGATTCCCCTTGACGACTCCACCTTGTTCGCAAACGGATTCTTCGCCGTCTCACGCGACTTCAGCAGCTTGTAAATCCCCGCTTCCGTCTCCTGCGTAAATCCCGTCCCCGCCTGCCCCACGGAAATCAGCCTGCCCCCCTTGTCGTACATTCCCAGCACCAGCGACCCAAAGTACTTCCGCCCTCCCTTCGGCTCCGTCCATCCCCCAATCACGCACTCCTGGGTCTGCGTGATTTTCACCTTGCTCCACGCCCGCGAGCGCTTCTGCTCATACTTTGAGCTGCGCTGCTTGGCCACAATTCCTTCCAGCCCCTGCTCCCTCGCCGCCGCCAGCAGCTTCGGCCCGTTGTCGAACTCATCGGAGTACCTCACCCGCGCGTCCGGCTCCAGTGCCTCCCTCAGCAGTCTCTTCCGCTCCGCCAGCCCCACCTCCATCAGCGACCACTCCTCCACCTGCAGCAGGTCAAACGCGTAAAACGCAATCGGAACCTCCGTGTGCGCCCGTCCCACCGTCCTCCCATTCCTCCCCACCCCGGTCCGCTGCTGCATCAGGCTGAAGCTGGAGCGCCCGTGCTCATCCAGCGCCACAATCTCGCCGTCCAGCAGCGCCCTGTGCGCCCGCACCCGCCCCGGCAACTCCGCCGCCAGCTCTGCAAACGCATGCGTCAAATCATTCTGGTTCCGCGAAACCAGCCGCGCCCGTCCGTTCTCCACAAATGCCAGCGCCCGGTACCCGTCCCACTTGATCTCGTACAGCCAATCCCGCGACGGCGAGGGCGCGTCCACCGGGGTCGCCAGCATCGGCGTCACCTCCTTCGGCATTGCGCTCTTCTTCGCCCCCTTCACCCCGCCCGCCAACTTCGCCCAATCAATCGGCACATGTCTCTCACGCGAGAGCCTCTTCGGGGCCTCCACCTTCTTCTCACCCCACTCGGCAGACTTCTTGTCCTCCGCAATTTCCTTCATCAGCCTTCCCGTCAGCACAGAGCCGTCGTGCTCCTCGATGTCGTACCCGTCCTTCACCTCCCCATCGCGGTGCTTGATCAGCAGCCACTCTGTCCCCTTACTCCCCGGCCTGCGGGAGCGCATCTTCGCCAGCACAAAGCTCCCCCGCAGCTTCTTTCCCTTCAGCTCAAACTTCAAATCGCCCTTCGTCAGCATCGCCAGCGCGTGCGCCTCACGCTCCTCGGCGCTCATCTTCTCCGCTCCCACCGGCTCCCACGTCCCCTCGTCCCAAACCATCACCGTTCCTGCCCCGTAGTTGCCTTCGGGAATCCTTCCCTCAAACCCGATGTACTCCACCGGGTGGTCCTCCACCTCCATCGCCAGCCGCTTCTCCGCCGGGTCCAGCGAAGGCCCCTTCGGCACCGCCCACGATTTCAACACCCCATCCAGCTCCAGCCTGAAGTCGTAGTGCAGCCGTGTCGCCCTGTGTTTCTGCACCACAAAGCGCCACCCGCCGCTCTCATCCCGCACCGCCTTCGGCTCCGGAGTCTCGGCAAACTTCCTCTTCCGCTCGTATTCCGTCAGTGACATCGGTCTCTCCGCAATCCCATCTTTAGGATGCCGCAGCATTTTTCTGAGCACGCTTCACGCTCGCGTGCTTTATCCTTTTGGAGCACACTTTGTCGCGGGCCGTCGGCCCAGGAGAACAACGTGACCACACGCGCTCTTAAGCTCCTTCCTTTTGTGCTTCTCGCCTCTGTTCTCTCCTTCGCCGTCCAGCAGTCGGCTCCCGCCGCTGACGCTCCGCAATCCAGCAGCTCCGCAAAAAAGATGGAAAAGCAGAAGAAGCCGGTCGTGGCTCCCGTGGAAGACGTCAACGCCTTTGATGAGCGTGCCGCCGCCGAAGTGCTTGGCACCCTTCGCGACGGTCTGGAAGCACACTCCCAGCGTCTCCTCCTCTCCGCCTTTAACCCTGAAAAGATGGATGGCTTCCTCACCTTTCAGGATCAGATCGAGGCCTACTTCACCCGTTACGAGGGATTCCGCGTCACCCTCCGCATCATTCAAACCTCGCAGGAAGAAAATCGCGGCGTCATCCTCGCAGAATTCCAGGTTGAAAACGAACCTCGCGGCGGTGGCAGAATCTCACACCGCCAGGGACAGCTCCGCTTTGAACTCGAACGCGAGCCCAAGGGCTGGAAGATCGTGGACATGAATCCGCGAGGCTTCTTTTCGTAATCAAAAGGCGTTCCAAATCGAAAAAACCTAGCCCTTGGCCAACGCAATCGCCCTTATTTGCATCTGCCCCTCATCGGGCGCAAATCTTTTGATCTCCCGGCAACTTGCGCAACATCTTCCACCATCCATACCCGTACAATTGCTCGCAGCAGGTTGTGCGCGCTGTTGCAAAACAGAGGCGCCGGTCTGCCAGAGGATTTGGGATAGCTCCCCATTGTTCCTCTTTTCAGGCGGAGGGTGCCACCTCCGCCTGATCCATTTCTTTCTCCATCCTCCGGAAACGTACAATACCCTTATGCCCCGCAGATATCCATCGCTCCCCATCGTCGGAGTCGGAGCCGTCATCCTCCGCGGCCGCGAAGTCCTCATCGTCCGCCGCGCCAATCCCCCGCTCCAGGGAGAGTGGTCCATTCCCGGGGGTGTCCTGGAACTCGGAGAAAAATTGCGCGACGGAATCGCCCGCGAAGTGTTCGAAGAGACCGGACTCGTCGTCGAAGTCGGCCCCGTCCTCGATGTCATCGACTCCATCTTCCCCGACCCCGAAGGCCGAACCCAGTACCATTACGTCCTCATCGACTACCTCTGCCACCTCCGCTCCGGAACCCCCGAGGCCGCCACTGACGTCAGTGAAATCCGTTGGGTAACCATGGACGAACTTGCCACCCTCGGCATGAAAACGGTCACCATCGAGGTAATTGCCAAAGCGTTACATTCCGCTTCCACAAATCGCTGATTTCACCCCTCGGATTCCTCCGGAATTCCCTCACGGCACGTTGTCATGTCAGTAAATGGATAGATTTACCTTCGAGTCCACCAAAACTCCGTTTTCAGTGGATATTTAAGTCAATCCTTCCGGACTGGTCTCAACCATTGCCTGATTCGTAACTACAGCGTTTTCAACGATTATCCAGAATGCCAATCGTTCACCCACCCGCTTTGCGCCCTTAAAAACGCTCCCAAACAGAAACGCCCCGCACTGTAGCCATGCGGGGCGTCGGTTAGCTGTGTAGGATTGGCTTGAGGCGGGCACGCTCCCTTTGCATTCGCGCAACCCAATCTGCGCGCAACACAAATCGAACGCAACCCAGCGGCAAACCCCGTAAATACTGGGAATCTGGCGAGTGGTTAGAGCGATTCCGCCCTAAGCCTCAGCCACCTCACTTGTCACGATTGGTCTGCTACAGTCGCCTGAACTTTTATCCATCGGACCACCTCCTCTCCAGTGTGAAGGCATCCTAGACCCCCATCTCGCAGCCTGTCAAATCCACCTTCTTCGCAGGGACAAACCGCCCGCGCCCTCCATCAACTGCGCCCTCCTTCTGCACGCTCTCCGCGCTTTGCCCTTGTAAATCTCTCCTGCCGCAGTATAATTTCGCCCGATTCAGACCCCAATCCAGGAGACCCCTATACCGAAGAATTAAAGAAGGAGCATACCCATGAAGTGGAGATTCACTGCACCGTTTCTTCTCATCCTGCCGCTGTTCGGCGCACTCTGGGCTCAGCAACCCTCTTCCAGCATGAGCCGTCACCAGATCCTCTCCGAGCCCGCCGTCCGCTCTGAGGCAACCGCACCTCCTGAAATCAAAACCAAACTCGCAACTCTCCGCGCGGAAATCAAGCAGCGCAATGCCAGCTTCACCGTTGGCTATACCCCTGCGCTTTCCATCCCTCTTGATCAACTCGCTGGATTGAAGATTCCCGTCACTCTCAATGCCACGGTCATTCAGGAGGTCAATGAGCGCGCGCAGCAACTGCATGAAATCGATATCAAGAGCGCTGAAGCTGCCAAGTTCCGCTTCCCCGTCCTCGCCTGCAATGCCAAGCTCAAGAGCTGGGACTGGAGACGGAGCAACGGCAACTTCCCGCCGGTCAGGGCGCAGTGCTGCGGCGACTGCTTCGACCATGCCGCCAACGAAGCGTTTGACGACAGCTATGCAATCCGCAATGGGCGCAAGCTGGAAACCTCTGTCCAGTACGCCCTTGACTGCTTCAGTGCCGGAACCTGCGCCGGCGGCTGGTACATGCCGATCTTCGATCACATGATCTCGCAGGGCACCGCTGCTGAATCCGTTGTTCCCACCACCTGCGCCACCGAGTCCTGTCCTACGGTGGCTCACCCATATCGTGCCGCAGCCTGGGGATTTGTCGGTGGCTCCGCCAGCACTCCCACGCCTGCGCAGATCAAGGACGCACTCTGCGCCCACGGTCCGCTGGCCACTGCGGTCGAGGCCGATGGCGCGTTCCAGGCATACACCGGCGGAGTCTTTGACGAGCACACCACCTCTTTCTCTACCCTGAACCACGCCATCACCATCATGGGTTGGGATGACAATAAGGTGGGCATCGGCGGAAATCGCGGTGCCTGGCTCATCAAGAATTCATGGGGTCCTGCCTGGGGTGAGAACGGCGGCTACGGCGCCGAAAAAGGCTACATGTGGATCTCGTATAACACCAACAACATCGGCTCCCACACCGCGTGGGTTGACGCTGTCCACGTCAGATATGTCCTGCTTCCGGATTGGTCCAAGATACTGGAGCGATACAAGATTCACCCAGAGCCGCTGCCTCACGTGAACTGATCCACTACCCTGTGTGAGAACCGTTGCCTGGAGGCTGGCGCAACCCAGCCTCCAGGTTCGTGTTCATATCGCCAGTTGGTTCAGTCACGCGGAAGGAGATGTTGCCGTGTCTCTTGATTCTCGAAAGCAGCAGCCATTTGCACTTGCCCTTGCTCTGGCCCTGGCCGTCGCGGCTTGCGCACAGCTTGCGCCAGCCGGACAAAAGCAGCAAAGTGCGGGAGGCCCCATGGTCATCGAAGAAGAGCGAAACGGGCAATCCATTCCTGTTCGCGTCGGAGACGAAGTGGTGATCCAGCTCTCCGCCCAGATGGGGACGGGCTACTCTTGGCAGCTACGCTCCAACGACGCCAAGGTTGCAGTTCCGCTGGGCGAGCCTGAACTGCAATCAAAACCCGGACAGGCACCCGGCGCTGCCGAACTCCAGCTCTTTCACTTCCGGATTCAGGCCTCCGGCAGCACCATCATCAAACTCGAATATGCGCGTCCGTGGGAGAAGAATCAGCAGGCGCAGAAAACCTTTTCGGTCACCCTGCAGGCACAGTAGGAGTTACGCCTGCCCGTCCGTGCTGTCCGGCTTCCAGACGTATGCACCTGCCTGCGGCAGGCCCACGTGCTTCAGCACGCGACCTATAAACTGGTTCGCGATTTCCTCCAGGGAATCCGGACGGTTGTAGAACGCTGGAATCAGCGGAAAGATAGTGGCTCCCGCCTCGGCTGCCAACAGCATGTTTCGCAGGTGAATCCGGTTCAGCGGCGTCTCGCGCACGCACAGCACCAGCGGAACGCGCTCTTTCAGGCAGACGTCGGCCGCCCGGTCAATCAGCCTGGAAGCCAGTCCCTGTGCGATCTTTGCCAGTGTTCCCATCGAGCAGGGAAGCACGATCATCGCATCCGTTGGATACGATCCGCTGGCGATGTTTGCTCCAATATCCTGGTTATTCTGCAGGCGGGTTTTCGCACCTTCGGTGCCCAGCAACTGCCTTATAACATCGTTGCGCCCGCTCAGTCTAAGTTCCTCGGCCATCACGCGCAGTCCGCTATCGCTGGCGATGAAGTGGACGCACCCCACGCGCTCGTCGGCTTCAAGTGCGCGCAGCATTGCCCGGGCAAACAGGGAACCACTGGCACCCGTAACGGCAAGGGTGATGGTGCGCTTCGTATGGCAGTTTCCTTCCTGCATCCTCCTAGCCTAGTGCTTCGCTGCGCGAACGGCAAGCGCGTCACGCAAGCACCAGCCAGGCGAATGGATTAGCTTCTGTAAAACGGGCGCTTGCCCGTCGCTCCTCTTACTCTTTGTGGTCTTTGACTGCCGTCTCTTCTGTATATACGGAAACACACTCCGTCGAGGGCGACTCCGGCACAAGTTCATCGGGATACTCAAACGGCCCCGCAGGAGCCTTCACTCTCATTTCGGTAACCGGTAGTTTTAAGACTGCAACCTTCATTGGACTACACCCCCATCTCTTATAAAAACAGCTTAGATAATACCGATGCATTCTGTTCACTGGCAGACTGACTGTCAAGCGCAAAATCCTCATGAACTCGATGAACGAAGTGATGGTGGTACCCTTAAGGAGTGGACGCAATTCGATTGAAAGCACTGCTCGAGCAGGTGCGCGAAGGTGCCGTAACCCCGGACGCCGCGCTCGACCAGATCAAGACGCTGCCCTTCGAAGACCTCGGCTTTGCCAAGGTCGATCACCATCGCGCCGTACGTGTCGGCGTGCCCGAGGTGATCTTTGGACCGGGCAAGACGGCGGAGAACTTCGCCGAGATATTCACCCGCCTTGCAGCCCGCGGGAACAATGTGCTCGCAACCAGGGTCAGTTCCGAGCAGGTATCGGCCGCACGTGCGCGCTTCTCCGCCGCGGAACACAATCCCCTTGCGCGGACCCTGGTGCTGCGCCAGAAGGACGAGAAGCTTGGTAAGGGAACAATCGGCATTGTTTCTGCCGGGACCAGCGATATTCCTGTGGCGGAAGAGGCCGCCGTCACCGCCGAGATCATGGGAAATGACATCACCCGCGTCTTTGACGTGGGCGTGGCCGGCTTGCATCGCCTGCTCGCGCACAGTGAGGAGCTTCGCCAGGCGCGCGTGCTTGTCGTCTGCGCCGGCATGGAGGGCGCACTGCCGTCCGTCGTCGGCGGACTCGTGGGCGTCCCGGTGATCGCCGTCCCTACCAGCGTTGGCTACGGCGCGGCCTTCGGCGGAATCGCCGCCCTGTTGGGGATGATCAACTCCTGCGCCTCAAATGTCTCCGTCGTGAACATTGATAACGGCTTCGGCGCTGCTTTCGTGGCTTCGCTGATTAATCGGCTGTAGCGCAAGAATGCGGTATTCTCACTCGTCTGAGAAAGTCGTTGCAACGAGATATCTTGCATCCAGCAGCGGCGCGTGAGAATCAGACAGCTATCGCCTATGACCAAGAAATGTACGAGCTCCATTGGCAAAGAGATCCAGCAGACCAAGGACTTCGCTTCCATCGAAGAAGAGCTGCTTGTCTCCCTGCTGCGCACAACCGATGTGCTGCACGAGCGCTTTGAACAGCTCATCCGTCCCTTCAATATCTCCATGACCCAGTACAACGTGCTGCGAATCCTGCGCGGTGCAGAGCCCGGCGGACGCACCTGCGGTGAGATCGGCGAGCGCATGATCGCCCGCGAGCCCGACGTCACCCGTCTGCTGGAGCGCATGGAGAAGGCTGGAATCATCCAGCGCACCCGCGACAGCTCCGACCGGCGCGTCGTCGTCACCCGCATCACCAGTGCCGGACTCAAACTGATCGAGGAGCTCGATCCCCGGCTGCGCGAACTCGACGGGTTACTGAGTCCCATGGGCGGGCGCAAGATCGCAAATACCCTGAAACTGCTGGACCAGGTACGCGAGCACGTCAGGTCCAAATAGACAACCCCGGCACGGATGCCGGGGTTGTCCGCAAGCGCGCACAACCTGCAACTAGTCGCTGGTCATGATGAACGTCGGCTTCATATGGAAGCTGGCATAGTGTGGACGGAGACGCTCCACGTTGTAGTGATCGTGGATGTTCACGAGTTTCTTGGTGCCCGTAACGCAATCAATCGGCATGTCGTCATAGCGGCCGTTCTTCAGCACAACCAGTCTGCCGTGCACTCTGCGCAGCAGCAGGTCGAGCGCGAGGTTGCCATATGCCATGGGGACGATGGAGTCGATGGCGTCCGGATCTCCGCCGCGCACCAGGTAGCCAAGCTTCTGGTTGATGACATCGACCGTCTGTCCGTCGTTGTATTTCGGGGAAAGCTCCTTCAGTTTTTCTGAGACCAGGTCGCCGATGCCGCCCAGCTTCTTGTGGCCGTAGGCGTCTGTGGTCTCGTGCTCGTAGATCATCTCGCCGCCCTCGAACATGGAGCCTTCGCTCACCAGTACAACCGAGTACTTGCTTGGGTTCTTGCGGCGGTCGTAGCTCAGCAGGTCCGTAAGCTGGTTGATGTCAAACTTGTGTTCAGGAATCACGCAGCGGTTGGCGGCGCCGGCCATCGTTGGCAGCATGGCCGTGTAGCCGGCATAGCGTCCGAAGACCTCCAGTACGAGGAAGCGCTCATGCGAGCCCGCGGAAGTGCGCAGCGAGTTCGTCATCTGGATGGTGCGCGTCACACAGGTGCTGAATCCGATGCAGTAGTCGGTTCCCGGAACGTCGTTGTCCATCGTCTTCGGGATTGCGATAACCTTTGCGCCCTCTTCGTAGAGGCGCACGCCGTAGCTGAGCGTGTCGTCTCCGCCGATGGGAATCATGTAATCGATGCCCAGCCACGAGAGGTTCTCGAGCACTTCCGGCGTCAGATCGTTGCGCTCTTCGTTGTACTTATCCTGGAGGTGCTTGGGGACGCTGGCCTTCTTTACCTTTCCAGGATTCGTGCGCGAGGTGTGCAGGAAGGTGCCGCCGGTGCGGCCCGCCCGGTTCACAATCTCTTCATTGAGGATGGAGAAGTTTCCGGTGTTGTCGTAGTCCTTGTCGCGAACAATGTCGATCAATCCGCCCCAGCCGCGGCGGATTCCAATGACCTGGTAGCCTTCGCGCAGCGCGCGTATGGTAACGGCGCGGATTGCCGGATTCAAGCCCGGGACATCGCCGCCGCCGGTTAAGATGCCTATCACACCCTTATGAGTCTTTATGTTTGCCATGATTGATCCCCTCGTCTCGTGAGAGCTCTAAGAAAATTATATATTCCACGCATGTGTTGTTGCCGGGGACGGAAACTTGCCAGTGATGCCGGTCGGGGCGTCATGCAAAGCAGAAAAGCAGACGGCAGACTGGAAATGCTATTCCACCGTCAGCCCCAGGGAAGCGGGCGGAGCGCTCGGCACGGCGGGGGTCGAGAGTTCCGGTACTTCCGCGGGGAAATGTTTCAGGTCCCAAATGTCGGCGCCGTACTCCTTGATGGTGCGGTCGCTTGAAAACTTGTGTGAGCGAGCCGTGTTCAGGATGGACATCTTCCGCCATTTGGCGGTGTCCTGGAAATCGGCGTCGATCTTTGCATTGATGTCGATGTACTGCGGCAAATCCGCGATGTGATAGAAGCGGTCGCCCCGGTTGATGAGTTCATCGAATATCCAGCGGAACAGCCCCGGCTCATTCGGCGAGAAGCGGTCGTTCAGGAAGCAGTCCATCACGCGCTTGATGCGCGGATCGCGATCGTAGTATTCGCGCGCATGGTAAAGCCCGTTGCGCTGCATCTGCTCAATCTGCTCTGCGCGCAGGCCGAAGATGTAGATGTTGTCCTCGCCCGCCTCTTCCGCAATTTCAATGTTGGCGCCATCCCAGGTCGCAACCGTCACCGCGCCGTTCATCATCAGTTTCATGTTGCCGGTGCCGCTGGCTTCCATGCCTGCAGTAGATATCTGCTCGCTCAGGTCTGCCGCCGGAATGATCGATTCGGCCAGCGAAACACGATAATCCGGCAGGAAAGCTACCCGCAGAAGCTGGTTGGCCCTGGGGTCCTTGTTCACGACCGCCGCCACATTGTGAATCAGCTTGATGATCTGCTTGGCCGCCCAGTATCCCGGCGCCGCTTTTCCGGCGAAGAGCACGGTTCGCGCCGTCTTCAGGCAGTCTCCGTCCTCCACAATCCGAAGGTAGTCGTGCATCACCCGCAGCACGTTCAACAACTGCCGCTTGTACTCGTGAATGCGTTTGATCTGCACGTCAAACATGGAGCGGGGATCGGTGCTGACCCCGGTCTCGTCGCGGATGATGCGCGAGAGACGGAGCTTGTTTTGCACGTTTACTTCCGCAAAGCGCGCCTGGAATGCAGAGTCGTCTGCCAGAGGTTCCAGCTTGTGCAATTCAGACAGATCGGTGATCCACTTGTCTCCGATACTTTCTGAGAGCAGCCGCGAGAGGTGCGGATTTGTCTTCAGCAGCCAGCGCCGGGGCGCTACACCGTTCGTCTTATTGCTGAATTTCTTCGGCCACAGCTGGGCAAATTCCGGCACCAGCGAAGTCTGAATCAGTTCACTGTGCAGGGCAGAGACACCATTGACCGCGTGCGAGGCGACAATCGCAAGGTGCGCCATGCGCACGTTCTTGTCATGTCCTTCCTCAATCACCGACATCTTCCGCAACTTCTCCCCGTCCACCCATGAGTAGGCGGTCAGGGTGCGCAGGAAATTGTGGTTGATGCCGTAGATAATCTGCATGTGGCGCGGCAGCACCCGCTCCATCAGCGCGATGCTCCATTTCTCCAGCGCCTCCGGCAGCAGCGTGTGGTTGGTATAGGCAACCGTCTTCTGGGTGATCTCCCATGCGTCTTCCCATGCAAGATTATTTTCATCCACCAGTACGCGCATCAGTTCCGCCACGGCCAGCGCGGGATGCGTGTCGTTCATCTGGATGGCGACCTGGTCCGGGAAAGCCTCGAAGTCATTGTGCTGTGCCAGGTAGTTGCGTGCAATGTCCCGCACCGCGCAGGCTACCAGGAAATATTCCTGCACCAGCCGCAGTTCCTTGCCCGCCATCACCGAATCGCTCGGATAGAGCACGCGCGAGATATTCTCGCTGCCGATCTTCTGCTCCACGGCGCGGATGTAGTCGCCGCGGTTGAAGATGTCGATGTCGAAATCGTCAGACGAGCGCGCCTGGAATAGCCTCAGGTAGTTGACGGTCTTTCCGTTGTATCCCACCACCGGCATATCATTGGGCACGCCTACCACGACCTGGTAATCAAGCCAGCTCTGGCGGTAGTTGCCCCGGTCGCGGGCATTCTCAACCCGTCCATAAAGCGGAATGACGATCGCTTCCTCGGGACGTTGAATCTGGAATGACGTTCCGTTGGTCTTCCAGCGGTCGGGCTTTTCACGCTGGAATCCATTGGCAATCTCCTGCCGGAACATTCCGTACTCGTAATCGATTCCATAGCCGTAACCCGGCATGTCCATGGTGGCCAGCGATTCCAGGAAGCAGGCTGCCAGCCTGCCCAGGCCGCCGTTGCCCAACCCGGCGTCCGCCTCGCTCTCCAGCACCTGTTCCAGCCTGACTCCAAACTCACCCAGAACGCCGTCCAGCACCTCATTCAGCCGCAGGTTACAAACCGTATCGCCCAGCAGCCGCCCCATCAGGAACTCCATGGAAAGGTAGTACAGGTGCTTGGCGCCTGCCTGCCGGTACCGTTTGCTGGTGGCCAGCATCCGGTCCACGAACAAATCACGCACCGCCAGCGAGACGGGAATCAGCAATTCAGCAGGTGTCAGGTGGTCCAGCGGCCGCACCAGGGTGTAACGCACATGGCGCTCAATCCCCTCGCGCAGGGTTCTTGCGATCGCAGCCGTAGAGTCGAAATTCGAAGGAGACATCATCTAGTAGGATTCCCGGAAAGCATTATGAATAAGATACAGCCTAACGTGTCCATCGCCATTTGCCAAAATCGGCAAGTAAAACGCTATGCTTTGATGAAAAAAATGTAACGGCCTCCCCTGGCCAGCGGCTGGCGAAGAAGCCTCGTTTCCCAAAACTCTCGTCTGAATAGAATTCTACGCATGATTGGCCCCGTTTACCACGTACCGGCCACCCGGGCGACAGCCGACGCACCGAAGCCGCACCGAAGCCGCACCGAAGCCGCACCGAAGCCGCACCCGAAACTTGTTGGTTGAGTTTTCGGGTGGATTGTCAAGAGAAAAAAACTCGGCAGGATTCAACGAATATTGATCCTCAGCAGCCACTCGCAGTAGGTACAATCATACAAGTGCAGTCACCCTGACAGATCGTAATGAACCGATCTCAGTTGTAACCCGGAGCAGGGCCCATTAGAGGCATTCGTCCGGTAGCAGTGAGAAGAAACCTATGCGCGAATTCATGCGCAATCAACGTCGTTTCAGGAGAGCAACAATCATGAAGGAAATCACGAGCCGCCGGTCCGTCCGGTTGCTGATGACTTTTCTACTCTGCTGTATCGTTTTGCCAGCGGCTATGTTTGCCCAGTCCGCCGGTTTTGGCAGTATCACCGGAGTTGTACAAGACCCTTCCGGCGCCGTACTCTCTGGCGCCACAGTTGTCATTGATAACGCCTCCAAGGGAATTCACCGCGAACTGACGACCTCGGGAGCCGGCATTTTTAGCGCACCTGCCCTAGTTCCTGCCTCCGGATATCAGGTCGTGGTCTCGGCCAAGGGCTTCGGTAAATATGAAGTAAAAGACATCACTGTCAACGTTGGCCAGAACGTCTCTCTGGATGCCAAGCTGAAGGTTGCAACTGGCACCACCAGCGTCGACGTAACCGCCGCTGCTCCGCTCGTCGATTTCAACAAGACCGACACATCGAACGTGGTAGGCAGCGATCAGATTCTCGACCTCCCCATCAATGGACGCCGCGTTGACGTGTTCGTTCTGTTGACTCCGGGCGTCGCCAATGACGGCTATTTCGGTCTGCTCTCGTTCCGCGGCAATCCCGGCGGCAACAACTTCATGACCGACGGCAACGACACCACGAACAGCTATTACGACGAAAACGCAGGCCGCACCCGTACCTACAACATCTCGCAGGACGCAGTCCAGGAATTCCAGGTGGTCAGCTCCAACTTCCTGGCCGAGTATGGCAAGGCTTCCGGCGGCGTGGTGAACACCGTAACCCGCTCGGGCAGCAACAGCCTGCATGGCAGCGCTTATGAGTTCTACCGCAACGAGAACTTCGCCGCGATTGATCGCACCACCAAGAGCGGCCTGGCACCGAATGGAATCAATCCTCCTGAATCGCGTCACCAGGCTGGTATCAGCCTCGGCGGCCCGATCAAGAAGGACAAGCTCTTCTTCTTCGTCAACGCGGAGTTCTTCCGCCGCGATGCCCCAGCCGTTTCGTCGAACCTTGGCGGCGGCGGCGGCAACAACCTGTTTGATGGCAAGGGCAATCTCTGGAACACCACTTCGATTGTGGGAAACACCCACACCGACCAAACCTGCCAGGCTGGCGGCACTGTAACTACCCCTGGTGGTCAATCCGTGACCGGTCCCACGGCAGCTCAATGCGCCGCCGCCGTAGCTTATCTCACCAGCCGCGTGACTCCGCAGTTGATCGCGCGCACCATGTCCAACAACATGCTTTTTGCCAAGTTGGACTACCATCCGACCTCGAAAGACTCGATCTCGATGAGCGGAAATTACCTGGACTTCAAATCTCCGAACGGCATCCAGACCCAGCTGTCGCTGGCCACAGGCGCCGCCATCGGCAACAACGCAGACACGAACGTATTTGACCGCACCGGTCGTCTGAGCTGGACCCGAGTCGTCTCTAACAACAGCATCAACGAATTCCGCTTCGGCCTGTTCAAGGATCGCCAGTTTGACCCGGCCTCCAAGAGTTTGCTGCCTTCCTTCGGAGGCGTGCCCAGCCCGCTGGCCCTCTCTGTAAACAGTGTCAGCAACCTTGCATACGCCACCAACTATCCCCGCCTGAACCCCAGCGAACTTCGTCTGTCGTTTGCAGATACCTATTCGCTCACGTTAGGCAAGAACACCCTGAAGGTCGGCGCGGATATGACTCACCTGGAAGATTTCGTGATCTCCATGCCGAGCCAGTACCCGAGCTACACCTACAATCCTTCGGGCGCCTTCCACGCAACCACTCTGTTCGCATTGGACTTCCAAGGCTCGACGCCGACGCCGAAGCAGGCTTGGTCCTCCTTCAGCCAGACCACCGGCAACCGCCAGGTCGACCTGAAGCTGTGGGAATTGGCCTTCTTCGCGCAGGATGAGTACCATGCAACTCCGAAGCTGACCATCACTCCCGGTCTGCGTTATGAGTACACCAGCATCCCGCAGCCAGGCACGTGCAATCCCACGATGGATGCCCTGATCTCAAGCGTCACCGGCAAACCCGGCACCGGCACTTGCAAGATCCCCGGAACCACCTTCAATCTGGCTCCGCGCCTCGGCATCGCCTACGCGCTGAATCAGAAGACAGCCATCCGCGCCGGATACGGCGTATTTTTCAACCGCTACACCACCTCGTCGCTTGAAAACTTGATGGTGACGAACGGCGTGTACCAGTTGGGTTATTCCTATAACGCCGCTGCCTCCATCATGGGCTGCATGCCTTCGTTCCCGACGGTTCAGGCCTTCAACTGGACCCCGAGCGGCGCTTGCGCCAAGACCATCACACCGGCAGTGTTGTTTGCCGACCCGAAGTTCCGCAACGCGTATTCCGAGCAGGGGTCCTTCGCTCTTGATCGTGAACTCAGCAAGAACCTCAGCCTGTCCGTCTCCTACGTCTGGAGCCGCTCGCTGCACATCATCGTTGCCAAGGACACCAACGTCGCGGCACCGACCCACAGCCTGACCTACAACATCATGGACAAGACGGGCGCCAACGTGGTGGGTACCTATACCACGCCGGTGTATTCCTCCTACAACCCGGCTTACCAGTACAACGGTTCGCAGTACAGCAGTCGCGTCAGCGAACTGCAATCTGCGGGCAACAGCTACTACAACGCCCTGCTGGTCAACCTGACTCGTAAGTTCTCCAAGTCGTTGCAGGGGTCGGCTTCCTACACCTACGGCCACACCATTGACCAGAACCTGCAGACCGCGGCTACCTTCGGCAGCACCACGCCGTCCAGCTACAACAATGGCGACTATAGGGGCGACAAGGGCTCCAGCGAACTCGATCGCCGCCACAACCTGATCATCAATGCTGTTTTCCAGCCCACGCTGATGAAGGGCAACAGCGCTTTTGCTAAGTACATTGCGAATGGTTGGCAGCTCTCCGGCGTCGAAGTTCTGGCGTCTTCGCAGCCGTACGTTCCGGGATTCAACGGCTCCCTCTCTTTTACCAGCGGCATGAGCTCTTCATCCACCGGTGTAGGTTGGAAGCCGTTGTCCTCTAGCTTGAACGGCTTGGGCGGAAGCTTCCGCATCCCGTTCATGTCCACCTCTGCCCTCAACATCGGTGGAATTGCCCGGACCGACCTTCGCCTCACCAAGGTTGTTCCTCTCAGCGAGCGTGTCAGCGTGATGGTTGGCTTCGAGGGTTGGAACATCTTCAACCACCTCATCGTCAGCGGTCGCGATGCCAATGCTTACTCCCTGGCAATGGTTGGCGTGGATGCCTCTGGAAATACCTCGACGTGCGGCACTGGCGTTGGCTCCGCCGCGAAACCTTGCACCTCGGTGCATGGCGTGCTGACCCCGAGCTCCACCTATGGCAATGTGACAGCCACTCAGATCACGCCGGACGGCACCACCGCCCGTCGTGCACAGATCCTGGCCCGCATTACCTGGTAGTAGTTCGCAACCTAACCGTGGCCGGATGCAATCGCATCCGGCCATTTCTTTTGCAGTTGTACTGCAAATAGAAAGAGCGCGCCCGCAGGCGCGCTCCAGTCCGATATACTCTCTACTTCTTGACGCCGATGCTCAACTCCTTCAGCTGTGCATCGGTCACCGGAGTCGGTGCGTCCATCATCAGGTCTGTGGCTGCCGCCGTCTTGGGGAAGGGAATTACCTCGCGCAAGCTGGGCGCGCCCGCCAGGATCATTACGATTCGATCCAGTCCCAGGGCAATGCCGCCGTGCGGAGGCGTTCCATACTGCAGAGCCTCCAGGAAGAACCCGAAGCGCAGCTTCTGCTCGGCCTCATCCATTCCCAGTGCCTCGAAGATCTTTGCCTGAATCTCCTGCTGGTGGATACGGATTGAGCCGGAGCCCAGTTCGGTCCCATTCAGCACCACGTCGTAGGCTCGGGCGCGGATTGCTCCCAGCGCAGAGTTCGGATCGTGCAGCGCCTTCACGCCTTCGCTGAGCAACTCCATGTGGTCTTCATGCAGCGAAGTGAAAGGGTGATGCGCAAAGGTCCACGTTTCTTTCTGCTCATCCCACTCGAACGACGGAAAATCCGTGACCCAGAGGAACTTGTAAGCCTTGCCTTCAAACGCCTTGTGGCGCGCCGCGTACCGCTGCGCCAGCGCCAGCCGCAGTTGCCCGGCGTTGGAGTACACCGCGAAGGCATCGCGCTGCTTCCTGCGCTCAGCGGCAGCATCGCCCGTATCCTCCGCAGAGGCTTCGGACTTCTTCGGCGCAGCCACCATTACCAGCAGGTCGCCCTCTTCGGCTCCGCTCAACTCGCGGACCTTCGCCACCGCCTCCGGCCAGCTCTTCTCCAGCCGTTTGAAGTCATCGAGGAACTTGACGACCTTGGCCTGCTTCTCGTTCAGCAGTGTCTTGTGCTCGTCGCGCTCCTTGCGCGAGAGTTCTCCCACCTTTGGCGTCCGAATCACAACCACCGGCAGACTGGCATCGATGGCCAGCGTTTCGAGTGCGTCCGCCGAAAACGCTCCCTTCACGTCGGTCATCGCGGGCAGGCGCAGGTCGGGCTTGTCGATTCCGTACAGGCGAATTGCATCGTCGTAAGGCATCTGCGGAAATGGCCGCTCAATCGTATGTCCCGCGGCGCTGAACGCCGCATCCAGGAAGCCTTCCACCACGCCGTGAATCGTCTCCTCGGTGGGGAAGGTCAGTTCCAGATCGATTTGGGTAAACTCCGGCTGGCGGTCTGCGCGCAGGTCTTCATCGCGGAAGCAGCGTGCAATCTGGAAGTAGCGGTCCATGCCGCCGATCATCAGCAACTGCTTGAAGATTTGCGGCGACTGCGGCAGCGCGTAAAACTCGCCGGGATGCACCCGGCTCGGAACCAGGTAATCGCGTGCGCCTTCCGGCGTTGAGCGGGTCATGATCGGAGTTTCAATCTCGTAGAAGCCCTGGCTCGCAAGATAGTTGCGAACCGCAAGTGTGACCCGGTGCCGCATTTCTATGTTGGCGTGCATCTCCGGTCGCCGCAGGTCGAGGTAGCGGTACTTCAACCGCACCTCTTCGTTCACGTTCACGTTGGCGTCGCCCGGAAAAAACGGCGGCACCTTGCTCTCATTGAGCAGTTTCAGTTCGCCCGCAATCACCTCGATGTCGCCCGTATCCATCTTTGGATTGCGGGTATTCTCTGATCGCGGTTCAACCTTTCCGGTCACAGCCAGCACGTATTCATTGCGCACAGACTCCACCCGCGCATGCATCGCGGGGTTGCGTTCGGCATCGAACACAATTTGCGTGATGCCGGAGCGGTCGCGCAGGTCAATAAAAATCAGATTGCCGTGATCGCGCCGCCGGTTCACCCAGCCCATGAGAGTGATCGTGCTGCCTGCATCGCTGGCGCGTAATTCGCCGCAGCGATGGGTCCGCTTCAAGTCGCCTAAGAAATCAAGTTGCATCGTCGCTTTCCGTGTTGCGGAGTAAATTCCGCATTCTCCATCGTACGACAGAAGGCGCGCCCTTCATGCACGCGCCTGCCGCATTCGTGGAATTTTGTCCTACGATTTTTCCAGATATCCCGTCAGTTCTCCGCGCGAAACCGTAGTCTGTTCCCCGCTCGCAAGCCTCTTCACGGCGAAGGCGTCTGCCTGCATTTCATTCTCGCCGACGAGGATGGCAAAGGTCGCGCCCAGCTTTTCCGCGGTCTCAAAGCTCTTCTTCAGGCGGAAGCTTTCATCGCTCACGTCCACCGCAATGCCGCTCGCGCGCAACTGCCTCGCCAGCTTCAGCGCATGCCGGTTCATTCCCGCACCCAGCGGAATCACAAAAGCCGTCAACGGTGCAGCCGCCTGTTGCTGTTGCGCCTGCAAGGCCAGCACCAGCCGGTCTTCGCCAATCGCAAAGCCGATTCCCGGAGCCTTCGGTCCGCCGATCTGTTCGCTTAGTCCGTCATACCGGCCGCCGCCGAGCACCGCGCTCTGCGAGCCCAGTTCGCCATGCGTGAACTCAAACGTGGTGCGGGTGTAGTAGTCCAACCCGCGCACCATGCGCTCGTTCACCTGGTAGGGAACTTCCAGCGTATCCAGCATGGCGCGTACCTGCGCAAAGTGTTCGCGGCATCCCTCGTCGAGGTAGTCCGCAATCTTGGGGAGCTTCTCGATGATGGGCTGATCCTCTGGAACCTTGCAGTCGAGCACCCGCAGCGGGTTGGTTTCGGAGCGACGCTGGCAATCTCCGCAGAGCTGATCCTTTACTCCCGCCAGCGCATCGCGCAGCGCCTGGTTGTACGCCGGGCGGCAGTTGAGGCAGCCCACCGAATTCAGAAACAGAGTCCAGCCTTTCAGGCCCACCGCGTCGAGAAGAGCGGTCAGCATATCCAGCACTTCCGCATCGCGGATTGGCAACTCACTGCCCGCCGACTGCGGCCCGATCACCTCGGCGCCGATCTGGAAAAACTGACGGTAGCGCCCCTTCTGCGGGCGCTCACGCCGGAACTGCGGTCCAATGTAGTACAGCTTCTGCAGCAGTCCGCTGCGTCCCATCTCGTGCTCAATGTAGGCGCGCACCACCCCGGCGGTGTTCTCCGGACGCAGGGTCAGGGTCTGGGTCTTCTCGCTGGCGGCGCGGGCCTTGTCCTCCCAGGTAAACATCTCCTTGGAGACAATGTCGGTTTCTTCGCCTACGCCACGGCTGAATAACTCTGTGGACTCAAATACAGGCGTGCGGATTTCCTGATAGTTATACCGGGCAAACACTTCGCGAACCTTGCGCTCCACAAAATTCCATAGCCCGGTGTCAGGAGGCAGCAGGTCGCGGGTCCCGCGAACAGCTTTGATCATTTTCCATTCCTTGCCCGGAAGTTCTGTTCATCCGGGTATGGATATTCCATCTGGCGCGCAGCCTCGCGCGCAATGGTCTGTCCGTACACCTGTGCAACCAGGTAGAGCGCCATGTCGATGCCGGCGCGGATACTGCTGGCCGTTGTTATGTTTCCATCCACCACCATGTGCAGTTCAGGCAGCAGAGAGGTCCGCGGAAAACGTTCTCGGAAGAAATCTACCGAACGAAAGTGCGTAGTTGCCGTTTTTCCCACCAGCAACCCGGCCTCTCCCAGCAGCAGGGAGCCTGCGCCCACCGAAGCCAGCCGTCCCACCTCCGGCGCCATCTTCTTCAGCCAGTCCAGGTACTCCTGCTGATGCAACAGGGAGCGAATTCCATGCCCTCCGGGGACCAGCAGCATATCGAGCTTCGGGCAGGTGGCAAAATCCACGTCCGGCATAATGCGCATTCCGCCGCCGACGCGCACCATCTCTGTCGTCTCCGCCACCAGCAATTGCTGAATTGGCGACTCGGTCTCGCGTCGCGTCTCCTCGTCCAGTCGCGTGGTGGCGAAAACCTCAAACGGTCCACAGAAATCCAGCACTTCCGCGCCCGGATAGATGAGAATGCCAACCGTTCTCGGCTCCAGTGTCCGAGGCGCACCGCTCGCGCTCACTGCCCCAACTCCCGCAGATAGTTTTCCTTATAGCCAAGGTAGTTCGTTCGGTAAGTCAAAATGGAGGCTTTCTCCTCTTCTGTTAATTTGCGGCGGAACTTCCCCGGCGCGCCCATCCAGAGCGAACCCGGCTCAACCACCGTTCCTTCGGGAATCAGCGTCCCGGCGGCAATAATCGAGTCATGTCCCACCCGCGCGCCATTCAGGATAATCACACCCATTCCGATCAGGCAGCGATCTTCAATCACGCACCCGTGCAAGGTCGCGGTGTGCCCCACCGTCACGTCATCGCCCAGCACCACTGGCCACTTCCCCAGCATCCCGTGCAGTACGGAGTTATCCTGGATATTCGTATTCCGGCCAATGTGGATGTAGTGCACGTCGCCGCGAACCACTGTGTTCATCCAGATGCTGGCATGTTCCCCGAGCACTACATCGCCGATCACCTGCGCGGAAACATCCACATAGCAGGAACTTGGAACCTTGGGCATCAAACCCATGTAAGGTCGAATCATAGGGGACCTCCGACTGGGGTGCCATGTTCAACGTCGTCATGGCCTTGCGGTTCACGTCACTCCCCGTGCGCAACCGTCCCCAAAATATTGACCATACCAGAAACTAAAGGACAGTTGAAACCGGCTGGTTCCACGCGGCTGCCGTACAACTCGGCCTGACAAATGTTCCCGAAAAAACCTCGCGGTAAATAGAATTAAGTAGTAGTATTTCAGGACTAAGAACAGGCAGTGCTATAAATCCGCATTACCGGGCAGTTCCAGCAGCACACCCCGGCATTCATTCCGCACTCTTTCGGGCAGTTTGATGTACGTGCACTCAGTGGTTTGTGCCTCCCTGTTTTCCAGGGAGAGCAGCTCGTCCTACCGCTGATATGCGTTCAGTGCGGACGCGGAAGGGTGCAGCAGCAATGTTGTGGAGTTGGGGCTGAAAGGGGATCCCATGGAATTCCAGGACAGAGTGCTTAAGTGTGTCGACTGCGGTGAGGATTTCGTATTTACTGCCGGCGAGCAGCTTTTCTTTCACGACAAACAATTCAAGAATCTGCCCAAGCGCTGCAAAACATGCAAACAGAAGCGGGCTCCAGCCCAGGGACCGGGAAATCGGTTCACCAAGCAGGAAACGGTTGCCGTGTGCTCCGGTTGCGGGAAGGAAACCACGCTTCCATTCCGGCCCACTCAAGGACGCCCGGTTTTTTGCCGCGAGTGTTTCGGACAGCAGAAAAAATCAACTGGCGCTTCCGCCTAGCAAGCATTTCCACCGCTGCTTACTCCCCCAGGTAGCGTGAGATCTGTAGTTGCGCTAGCCCGCTTTCCGCGCACCTTCCTTGTTTGCGGCCGCGCCTACGTGTCCGTGTCGGGGTCTCACGATATCCGCAGCGACTGCCTTGCTGTCCTGATGGGTCACCAGCAGCGCCTCGATTTGCCGCAGCAGGTCATTGGTATTCATCGGCTTCACCAGCAGTGACTCCGCACCCTCCGTCTTCCAATCGCCTCCCAGATTGGGATACGCAGTCAGGATTGCAGTGGCTGGATTATATGTCTGCGAGCGAGCTACCCGGATTACCTCGAAGCCCGCCGTCTCACTCTCCATTCGCATGTCGGTGATTACCATTTCAAATTTCTGGCTGCACAGTTTCTGCTCTGCTTCGCGGGCAGACGAAGCGGTTTCCACCTCGAAGCCGTTCATCTCAAGCACAGCTTTTAGCGTAAGTAGGACCGGTAGCTCGTCGTCCACCAGCAAAATACGTCGAGTCATTGCAAGCTCCAGTGTTCCTCGGAAGTTGATACGAGCGGATAATGCCGCCTCCGTTGGATGCGGCTCAACAGCCACCGTTCTGGATGGCCACAAAAAAGTTGCTGCCTTCGCTGGCTGGAACCGCGGCACGGTTAGGAACCCGCCCCGGAATCACCCCAATTTGCCCATATAATACTCCTGTGGGCAGTTTCTACGTTGAAAACTTCGGTTGCCGGGCCACTCAGGCGGACGGTGCCTCGATTGAACGCCAGTTGACGGATCGCGGAATGTCGCGCGCGGCTTGCGCATCGGAAGCCGAGATCGTTGTGTTCAACACCTGCACCGTCACTTCCTCGGCCGATCAGGACGCGCGCGCTGCCATCCGACGCGTTCATCGCGCCAACCCCGGTGCCCGCATCCTCGTCACCGGTTGTTATGCGCAGCGCGCTCCGCAGGAGATATCCGAACTCGAGGGCGTCTCCCTCGTTGTGGGAAATTCGCACAAACATCGCCTCGCTGAGATCGCGGCCGGAAACAATTTCGTCCCCCTCGGTTCATTGGTGAACACCGCCGCGCCCCAGCACGCGCCCATTGTTGTCGAGGACATCTTCGCTCACACCGAACTCCTGGCCGCTCCTGTCTTTGACTCCGATAACGAAAAGACCCGCCCCAACCTTAAGGTGCAGGATGGCTGCAACAACCGCTGCTCCTTTTGCGTCATCCCCTTTGTCCGCGGTCGCAGCCGCTCGCTGACTCTGGCGGAGGTGCTGCGCAATGTGGATCAACTGGTCGCCAACGGCTACCAGGAATTGGTCCTCAGCGGTATCAATCTCGGACGCTGGGGGCGCGACTTCAGTCGCGAATCCTCGTCGGCCGACGGAGCTATACCGCGACTGCGTTTTGTCGATCTCCTGCGCACCGTGCTCGAACGCACCACGGTTCCACTGCTCCGCATTAGCTCGGTGGAGCCCATGGATTGGAGCGACGACCTGATCGCTCTTGCCGCCGCCTCGCCCCGCATCGCCAAGCACGCCCACATCCCCCTGCAGAGCGGCAGCGACCGCATCCTCCGCCAGATGCACCGCCGCTACCGGCCCTGGCACTATGAAGACCGCGTCCGCCGCATCCGTGCCGCCATGCCGCACGCTGCCATTGGTGCCGACGTGATGGTCGGCTTTCCCGGCGAGAGTGAAGATGACTTCGAGCAGACCCGCGCATTCATCGAGCGCCTGCCCTTCACCTACCTCCACGTCTTCACCTACTCTTCGCGTCCCGGAACCCCTTCTGCCTCAATGCCGTTGCAGGTGCCCGTGCGTCAGGCTCGCGAACGTAATCGCACGCTGCGCGAGCTCGCGGCCCACAAGAAGCGCGCCTTCCAGGAGCAGTTCCTCGGCCTTACCCTGCCCGCGCTCACCCTGACCCAGATTGCCCGCAGCCGCACCGAGGCCCTCACCGGCAATTACCAGAAGTTATGGCTTCAGGGGTCCCTCCCCGCGAATCGAATGCTCACCGCCCGCATCCATTCCATTGAGGGCGAAGCGCTGGTCGGGACCGTAGAGTAATCCGCGCCCTTTTCGTCCCGAAAGGAAAGCCATCCAATGCCAACCGTCTATGATTTCTCCGCCCGGCTCAACAATGGGGAAGAGAAGCCGCTCGCAGATTTTCGCGGCAAGGTCCTGCTCATCGTCAACACCGCCAGTAAGTGCGGGTTCACACCGCAATACAAGGGCCTCGAAGAGCTCTACCAGCAATATCACTCGCAGGGCCTTGAGATTCTCGGTTTCCCCTGCGATCAATTCGGCCACCAGGAACCCGGCAGCGACGAGGAAATCCGCGGCTTCTGCGAGCTCAACTATGGCGTCACCTTTCCGCTCTTCTCCAAGATTGACGTCAATGGCGACAGCGCCCATCCGCTCTACAGGTTTCTGAAGGGCGAGGCCGGGGGCGTGCTTGGCGATGCCATCAAGTGGAATTTCACCAAGTTTCTCGTTAGTCGAGAAGGCAAGGTTCTGGACCGCTTTGCGCCGGTCACGGCACCTGCGAAGATTTCAGGCGACATTGAGAATGCACTCAAGCCCTAGAGATCATTCCTCTAGCTTTCTTCGCGCCGGTACAACTTCCTTTCCGTGCTACAATTTATGAGGTTTCAGTACCACCGGAGGACCGTATCGATAAGCGTTTTATCCGCACCAATGAGCGCATTCGCGTCCGCGAAATTCGCGTGATCGACGATCAGAGTGAGCAGCTCGGCATCATGGCGCCGCTCGACGCGCTCAAAATTGCCAGGGAAAAAGGACTAGACCTGGTGGAGGTTTCACCCACCGCGCAACCTCCTGTCTGCCGCATCATGGACTTTGGTAAGTACATGTATGAGCAGGAAAAAAAGGAACGCGCGGCCAAGAAGAACCAGAAAGTCATCACCATCAAGGAAGTGAAGTTCCGCATCAACGTGGACGAGCACGATTATCAGACCAAGAAAAATCATGCTCTGCGCTTCCTCAGTGACGGTGACAAGGTCAAGGCAACCATCTTCTTCCGCGGACGCGAGATGACCCGCCAGATGCTCGGTCGTGAGATCCTGCAGCGGCTCATTAAAGACATCGCGGACAAAGCCGTGGTCGAGAACATGCCCCGGCAGGAAGGCAACACCCTGCACCTGATTCTGGCTCCGCCGAAGGTTCAGAAGTAGCCGTCAAGGTGCAGTCCACGATGTGCGGACTGCTCCGATCAGCGGCTTTGCTCCACCGCAAGCCGCTTTCCAGCGACACTTTTTGCGGGATTCCGCTCCGGTCCAGTTTGCCCGGATTCGCCGTTCTCGTGTTTAATAACAGTAGTTGTTTTTAGGACCCTTACAAATGCCGAAGATGAAGACTCACAGCGGCGCTTCCAAGCGCTTCCACAAGACAGGTACCGGCAAGGTAAAGCGCGGTTTTGCTTTCCAGCGCCACATCCTGACTTCGAAGAGCACGAAGAGCAAGCGCCAGATGGATATGGGCGGAATGATCGACAAGGTCGATCTGCCTAAGATCCTGAGGATGATCCCCTACTAGGGGATATCTCCCGCCGGGCGGCATCGATTCGCCTGGTGCAACAAGTGCGTGTGAAGAGGTTCAAGGGTGAAAACCTCCTGCCTCCAGCCGCCATAATCCCGCGGACACAGTCCAGCGGATGTTTCTAAAAGGAAGGTAGCAGCAATGCCTCGCGTAAAACGTGGTACTAAGCGCCGTGACAAGCGCAAGAAAATTCTAGAGCGCGCAAGTGGGTACTTCCTCACTAAGTCGAAGCTCTACCAGGCAGCCCAGGAAGCCGTTCAGCGCGGCCTCAAGTTCGCCTTCACCGGCCGCAAGCAGAAAAAGCGCCAATACCGTTCGCTCTGGATCGTGCGCATCAACGCCGCCGCCAAGCTCAACGGCATCAGCTATTCGCAGTTCGTTCACGGTCTGAAACTGGCAGGTATCGAGCTGGATCGCAAGATTCTGGCCGACATCGCCGTGCATGATCCCGCGGGCTTTGCCGCCCTGGTCGTGCAGGCCAAGGCCGCCGTGCCGGCACAGGCGTAAAGCAGCACTCGACCAAGTATCAAGGCCACGAATGGCACGGGAGCACGGACCCAGAAGGTTTGTGCGTTCCTGGGCCGTTCGTGGCTTTTCTCTGTTTGGATTGAACTTTTAATTTGCTGATACACCGGGCAGCTCAAGGAGCAGCAAAGCACTCATGTACACCGTCCCCAAGCTTGAAGATTTCTCTCCCGCCGCGCTTGACGCCGCTGCTGCAGAGCTCCTCGCGGCGCTCGTGGCCGAATCCCATGCCGCCGCCGACCCCAGGTCCTTCGAGGAATTCCGCAATCGCTGGATGGCCCGCAAGAATGGCGTGCTCACGCAGGTCAACGATCTCTGGCTCAAGGCCGCACCCTCGCCCGCCAAGCGCGACGTCGGCCAGCGCGTCAACGCCCTCAAGCAGCGCGCCGAGGCTCTCGTCGCCGAAGCCGAGCAACTGGCCGCCACCGCCGCTCTTGGTTCCAAGCTCAAGTCGGAGACCATTGACATATCGCTCCCCGGCATCGAGCGCCCGCTCGGCGTTCGCCACCCCGTGCTGCGCACCCTCGATGAACTCATCTCCGTCTTTGTCAAGATGGGCTACTCGGTTGCGGAAGGCCCTGAGGTTGAGAGCGACTACTACAACTTCGAGGCCTTGAATTTTCCGCCCAACCATCCGGCCCGCGACACCCAGGACACGCTCTTCATTGCCAACCAGGAGCAGCGCGCCCAGCGCGACCGACTCCTGCTGCGCACCCACACCTCGCCCGTGCAGATTCGCACCATGGAAAAGCTCGTGCCTCCCGTGCGCGTCATCTGCCCCGGCAAGGTGCACCGCAATGATGCGCCGGACGCCACCCACTCGCCCGTCTTCCATCAACTGGAGGGCCTCTGCGTGGACACCAACATCACCTTCGGCGACCTGAAGGGAACGCTCGACCACGCCATGAAGTCGCTCTTCGGCTCGGCGGTTAAGACCAGCTTCCGCCCCTCGTTCTTCCCCTTCACCGAGCCCAGCGTGGAAGTCTCCATCTCCTGCCCCTTCTGTGGCGGCAAGGGCTGCCGTCCCTGCAAGCAGAGCGGCTGGATCGAGCTTCTAGGCGCCGGCATGGTCGATCCAAACGTCTTCGGTTTTGTCGATTATGACCCGAAAAAACTCAGCGGATTCGCCTTCGGCATGGGTGTGGAGCGGTTGGCCATGATGACCTACAACGTCGATGACATTCAGCAGTTCTTCTACGGCGATATGCGCTTCCTGGAGCAGTTTGCGTAATGAAAATTTCACCGAATTGGATTCGCGATTTGGTCTCTCCGGCAGCAACTGACCGCGACGTGGCCGAGGCTCTCACCGTCAGCGGCATCGCCATTGAAGGCTACTTCGGCGAGGGCGCCGACCAGACCTGGGAAGCCGAGATCACCACCAACCGCGTTGATGCCATGAACCACTACGGCGTCGCCCGCGAAGTCTCAGCCATTTACGACGTCGATCTCGCTCCCCTCGCACCCACGGTCGCAGAGTGCGGCCCCGCGAACTTCCCCATCCTCATCGAAGATGCCGAAGGTTGCGCCCGTTACACCGCCCGCATCGTTCGCGGCGTCAAGGTGGCCCCGGCTCCGGCGAAGATCGCCCACCGCCTCGAACTCATCGAGCAGCGCAGCATCAGCAACGTGGCTGACGCCTCCAACTACGTGCTGAATGAGATCGGCCATCCCACCCACGCCTTCGACCTCGACAAGCTTGAGGGCGGCAAGATCATCGTGCGCCGTGCCCGCGCCGGAGAGACGATCACCACCCTTGACGGCGTCGAGCGCAAGCTTCTCCCTGAGGATCTGGTCATTGCCGATGCAGTAAAGCCCGTTGCCATTGCCGGCGTCATGGGCGGCGAAGCCACCATGATCACCTTCAGCACCCACAACGTGCTCGTCGAGTCCGCCTGGTTCGATCCCGCATCCATCCGTCGCACCGCCCGCCGGCTCGGCATGCATACCGATGCCTCGCACCGCTACGAGCGCGGAGCTGATCCAGGCATCACTCAGCTGGCCTGCGCCCGCGTCGCCGAGCTGATTGTTGCTTCCGCCGGTGGCTCGGTCTCGGCAGAAGTGGATGCCGTTGCCCGCACTCTCGCGCAGCCCCGCATTGCTCTTGCCTCCAGCGAGGTCAAGCGCATTCTCGGCGTAGAGATTCCCCCGGCAGAGATTGCCCGCATCCTGCATCGCCTCGGCTTCAAAGTCGAAGGCAGCGGCCCGGAGTTCCACATCACCGTGCCCACCTGGCGCCTCGATGTCGAGCGCGAAATCGACCTCATCGAAGAGGTCGCGCGCATCTACTCGTTCCTCAAGATTCCCAACACCCTGCCCTCCTTCGCCGGAGGCGTCATCGAGTTGCCCAACGCCCGCAAACAGGCCGCGCTGCGCAGCCGTCTGCTCTCGCTCGGATACAACGAATCGCTCTCCTCCACCTTCATCCCCCAGGAGGACGCTCGCTACTTCGCGGTAAGCGCTGGCGCTGCCGAACCCGTTCGCATCGCCAATCCGCTCAGTGAAGAAGCGTCGTTCATGCGCACCACCCTCGTCCCCGGCCTGCTGCTGCAGGTCGCCTACAACCTCAACCGCGGCAACTCGGATGTGCGCCTCTTCGAGGCCGGGCACGTCTATGCCATGCGGGGAGAAGCGGTGGACGAACACAACTCGCTCGCCTTTGTCTCCACCGGAGGCGCGCGCCCATCGGGGGTTCACGGCAAGCCCGAGCCGCTCAGTTTCTTCCACGTAAAGGGAGACATCGAGCAGCTCCTCGCCGCCTTCACCGCTCCCGGCGTAACCTTTGACCGCACCGTGCCCGCCTGGCTGCATCCTGGCCGCGCCGCGCGCGCGCAGATTGCGGGCAACACCGTCGCCATCTTCGGACAGCTTCACCCCGAAGTCGCCGCCGCCCGCAAGCTCAAGCAGGATGTCTTCATCGCCGTGGTTTTCGTCGAAGCTCTCTACCAGCTTGCGCTGCGCCAGCCTGCCTACACACCCATCTCGCGCTATCCGGCCATCGAGCGCGACTTCTCCTTTGTGCTGCCCGAGGGCGTGGAGTTTGAGAGCATCCGCCACAAGCTCGCAGCGCTCTCCATCGCCGAACTCACCGCCATCCTCCCGGCAGAGACCTTCCGTGGAGGTTCGCTCGCCGCCGGAAGCTACTCCTTCCTGCTGCGCGTCCGCTTCCAGTCTGCGGAGCGCACCCTGCGCGACGATGAGGTCGCCAACTGGTCGCAGCAGATTGTAAGCGCCGTGGAAACCCTCGGCGGCTCTCTCCGCCAGTAATCCCGCACAAGCAAAAGCCCCGCATCCATCGCGGGGCTTTTGCACATCTGGAGGTTCGCTTACTCCGCCCCTGCGGCTTCGGCCAGCAGCGGCTCTTCGTCGCCACTCCCATCCACCAGCTCCTGGGCCAGCGATTTCTTCGGCTTCACGCCCAGCGTCTTCAGCATCTCCGCCTGGCGGATCACGTTGCCCTTGCCGGTGGATAGCTTGCTCAGCGCCTGCCCGTAGCTGTTCTTCGCCTGCTCCAGCCGCTCCCCTACGTTCTTCAGGTCTTCTACGAACCCCACCAGCTTGTCGTACAATTCAGCGCCGCGATTCACAATATCCTGCACGTTCTGCTTCTGCCGCTCCTGCCGCCACAGGTGAGCCACCGTGCGCACCACAAACAGCAGCGTGCTCGGGCTCACCAGCAGCACGTTGCGCTCGTACGAGCTCGCCCACAGCTCCTCGTCATTGCTGATCGCCGCCATGAAGGCGCCCTCGATGGGCACGAACATGCACACAAAGTCGATCGACTGAAGCTGATGCAGCGACTGGTAGTTCTTTTCAGCCAGCTCCTTGATGTGCTTGCGAACCGAATCCATGTGCCGTGCCAGCGCCGCCTTGCGCACCTCGTCCGTCTCGGCGTTTACAAATTCGCTGTACGCCGTCAGCGAAACCTTGGAGTCGATCACCAGGTGCTTGTTCTCCGGGAGCTTCACAATCACATCCGGCCGCACCTGCCGCGAATCCTCGTTGCGGAAGCTGTTCTGCACAAAATATTCCTCGTCTTTGCGCAGTCCAGAGGACTCCAGTATCTTCTCCAGGATCATCTCGCCCAGGTCGCCCTGTGCCTTTGACGATGTGGTCAGCGCCCGCGTCAGGTTGCTGGTATCAGCCGAGAGCTGCTGGTTCAACCCCATCAGCAACCGCACCTGCTCGGAGAGTGCCGAGCGGTCTTTGCCCTCCTGCACGTACACTTCTTCCACCTTCTGCTGGAATCCCTTGATCTTCTCCGCCAGGGGTGTCAGCAACTGTTCCAGGTTACTCTGGTTCTGTTCTGTGAATCGTTTTGTCTTCTCTTCCAGAATTTCATTCGCCAATGCCTTAAACTGGTTGGAAAGTTCCTCGCGGGCTGTGCTCAGCAACTGCAGCTTCTCGATGGACTGTTGTTGCTCTGCGGCCAGCTGCTGAACAAATTGCCGGTCCTGTTGTTTCAGCTGTTCGTTCAGGCGGCCCACTTCCAGTTCTGCGGCGAACCGGGTTTCCACACTGCTCTTCAATGCGGCTGCGCTCGTGCTGAGTTGCTCCTGTGCCGAGGCAAAGTTGTTGCGGGTTGCAGCCAACTCAGCCTGCGTCGCGGCAATCTGTGAGCGGAGCACAGCGGAGCGGCCCGCGAGAGTTACAGCAGTGATGCACGCTCCAAGCAGAAAGGCCACCAGCGCGCTAAGGACAATCATGAACATGAATGCTCCAAGTTCTTGGATTGTATCTCACCTTCGGACTCGAAGCGCATCCCGGCGCCGCGCTGGCTCTTTACTCTTGTTGCTCCTCTTCGTCGCGCCCTGTTTTGCCCAGTTCTCCGTGGATGCGAACGCCGAACAGGAGATATTCCGCCTGGTCAATACTGAGCGCAAGTCGCGTGGCCTCGCCACGCTCATCTTAGACGAGCGTCTCCAGCAGGCGGCTCGAGCCCATAGCCAGCGCATGGCCGTTGCCAACGGCATCTCGCACCAGTTTCCCGGCGAACCCAAACTCGTGCTCCGCCTCGGAGCCCTCTCTCTTCGCTTCGATTCCAGCGGCGAAAACGTAGCGCTGGATTACAACTCCATCCACGCTCATGAGTCCCTGATGTCCTCGCCCGGGCACCGCGCCAATATCCTGGCTCCGCAGTACAACGCACTGGGAATCGGCGTGGTCCGCACCGACGCGGGCATCTTCGTGACCCAGGATTTCGCTCGACGCTTTCCAGAGGTCAGTGTGGAAGAAGTCGAGTCACAGGTCGCACTTCAACTCAACAGGGTTCGCCGCGCGGCGGAACTGCCTCTGCTCAATCGCGTCCCTGTCCCTGAGTTGCGCAGCCAAGCCTGTCAAATGGCGGCGAACGATAAACTCGACGCCCGCGCTGTGCTCTCATCTCCCAAGGCCAAGAGCGCTGTCACTTTCACGGCCATCGACCTCAACCAAATTTCCGATTCGCTGAAACGGATTCCGCCCGATTCCGGCAAGTCGTTTTCTGTGGGTGCCTGTTATCGATCCAGCGCCAGCTATGACAATCCGCTCTTCTGGGTCATTGTCGTCACCTATCGCTGAGCACAGAAAATGTCGGTGGCCCGTGGAACTGCCGCCGCCCGCCTGCCGTATCAGTCCCCATGCGCGAACGGTCACACGGTGTGCCCGCTCAAACCGCGCGGGGAGGGAAATGCCATGGAAGCCCGGTTCAACTGGATCATCGACAGCACGCCCATTCGGATTGCCATCAACGTTGCCGCATTCGCCATCTGGTTCGGAGCGGCATTCGGCCTCATGTTCTTCGCCGTCCACGCCTAGCACTGCATAGCGCGCAATAGGAACGCGGGCCGCTAAGCCCGCGTCCCTGTCTCATCGTGCGTTGCAACTAGACCTTTGCCGGTTCCGCTCTCTTCGCGTATCTTGTCCCCACGTAGTTGGTCAGAATCGTCTTGAACTCCTCTACTATGTGGTCGCCCTTCAGCGTGGTCACCAGCCGCCCGTCAATAAACACGGGCGCCTTCGGATCTTCAAACGTTCCCGGCAGCGAAATTCCGATATTGGCGTGCTTCGACTCTCCTGGTCCGTTTACGATGCATCCCATCACCGCCAGTTTCATCTCCTCCACGCCGTCGTACTCTTTGCGCCACGCGGGCATCTGCTCGCGCACATACGCCTGAACCTGTTGTGCGAGTTCCTGGAAGTACGTGGACGTTGTGCGTCCGCATCCCGGGCAGGCTGTAACCTGCGGCAGAAAGCTCCGAATCCCCATGGACTGCAACACCTGTTGCGCTACTTGCACTTCTTCTGTCCGGTCGCCTCCCGGTGCCGGAGTCAGAGAAACCCGAATCGTATCGCCGATGCCCTCTTGCAGCAGAATTGCCAATCCTGCGGTACTGCTTACAATGCCCTTGGCTCCCATGCCAGCTTCGGTCAGTCCCAGGTGCAGCGGATACTCGCAGCGTGACGCCAGGTCGCGATACACATCGACCAGGTCCTGTACGCCGCTCACCTTCGCGCTCAGCAGAATGTGATCGCCCGGCAATCCGTAACTTTCCGCCAGTTCCGCCGAATGCAGCGCGCTGGTGATCATCGCCTCGATCATTACAAGCCTTGGTTCTTTGGGCTCAGCCAGCTTCGCATTCTCGTCCATCATTCGCGCCAGCAACTGCTGGTCCAACGAACCCCAGTTCACTCCGATGCGAACCGGTTTGTCATTCTCGATGGCGCACTCAATCATGGTTCGGAAGTTGTCGTCATTCTTCCGGCCAATGGAAACATTTCCCGGATTAATCCGGTACTTCGCCAATGCCCGCGCGCACTCCGGAAACTGTTTCAGCAGCAAGTGTCCGTTGTAATGGAAGTCGCCCACAATCGGCACAAACACGCCCATCGCTGCCAGTTCATCCACAATCGGACGCACTGCTGCCGCTGCGGCATCATTGTTTACCGTCACGCGTACAACTTCAGATCCGGCTCGTGCCAGTGCCGCAACTTGTTTCACTGTGGAGGCCACATCCGCCGTATCCGTGTTGGTCATCGACTGCACCATCACCGGCGCATCGCTTCCCACGCGCACGTTTCCAATTTTTGCCGTGTAGCTTTTTCGTCGTTTAAGGATTGCCATAGCTCTTTCTCAAGTTTACCAGTGCCGTCTAGGGTTGGGAAAAGGGTGCCCTCGGGCACCCTCATCCTCACCATCTCTCGCTTACTGCCCGGGCAGCATCTTCACCACGTCGTTGAAGATCACCATTCCCGCAAACAGCACCAGGCAGACAAACGCCGCCTGGTACAGGCGAATCTTGATGGCCTCGTTGATATCGCGCCGCATCACAGACTCCACCAGCAGCATCGCAATCAGCCCGCCGTCCAGAATCGGAATCGGCAGCAGGTTAAAGAGCCCAAGTTGCAGACTGATCATCGCCATGAAGCCGAGCATGTCGTTCAGGCTGCGCTCGCGCACCATCTCGCCAGAGAGCCGCACGATCTCGATTGGCCCAGACATCTGCTTCACGGAAACCTTGCGCTCGGCCATCCGGCCAATCAGCTCAAAGACCAATCCTGAGAGCTTCTTGCATTCACCCACCGACCGCTGGAAGGCCTCACCGATCGGCAGCTTCTCAACCTGGATGGGCCTTGACGCGAAACCGATTCGATACGCTTCCGTGTGTGGATCCAGCGCAATCAGCTTCGGTGTCACGCTCAGCATCAGAGTCTGGCTGTTTCGCCGGACCTCCAGCACCACTGCCTTGCCCTTCGTGCTTTGGAGGTAATCCGCCATTTGCTCTGTTGCATGGATCGGCTTACCGTCCGCGGACACAATCTCGTCGCCAATCCGCAATCCGGCCAGTGCCGCTGGCCATCCCTTTTCCAGCCACGTCACCACGAACGGACGTTGCTGGAACCATCCCACATCACCCGTCTGTGAGCGCCCGTCTGCCTTTGGCACAATCGTAAGCGGAAGCACTTCCGCTCCGCGCTGCACGCGCACCGCCAGCGGTTCGTTAGGGTTGATCAGGACTTTGTTCATCGCGTCCTGCCAGGTGGGGTTCCGAGCTTCCCCAATTTGCAGAATCCGGTCGCCTTCCTGCAGCCCGGCTGCTGCCGCGGGAGAGCCCGGCAGGCACCAGCCCACCACCGCAGGTTCATACAATCCGTAGGGGACTTCATGATGCAGCGCGAAGACGGTGGTCAACAGCAGCACGGCCATCACAATGTTTGCCACCGGCCCTGCCACTGCGATAATCAGCCTCTGCCAGCGAGGATGTTTCAGGAATTCTCCGGCATCGTTCCCGGCATCCGCAACCGTTCGCTCTTCCGGCATCTCAATCGCGTTCACGCCCGTCATCTTCACGTAGCCGCCAAGCGGCAGCGCCGAGATGCGGTAATCCGTATCTCCACGCTTGATGCCGAACAATCTCTTGCCAAAGCCGATCGAGAACACTTCCACGCGCACACCCAGCAACTTCGCCGCCGCAAAGTGGCCGAACTCGTGCACCAGGATCATGACGCCGAGCACGATAACCGCACCAGACAGATAGTAGAAAGCGCTCATCATAAACAGGATATGTTCTCTCCAACGCCCGACTGCTTAGTTCGTGACCGCCACTCGCGAACCGTTCGAGTTCGCCACAAACCTTAGCGCCCGCTCGCGCGCTTCCAAATCCATGCAAAGAACCTCGTATATAGATTCCGGTTTGTTTGCTGGCGTTTCATTCAAAACCGCCTGAATCGTAGCCGGAATACCTAAAAACGGGATTCTGCCCTCCAAGAAGGCCGCAACGGCCACTTCATCCGCCGCATTCAGGGCCACCGTCTTCGCTCCGCCGGCCTCCACTGCCTCATAGGCCAGCCGCAAGCACGGAAACTTCTCCATGTCCGGCGGACAAAAATCCAGATGCGTCATCGACAGCACATCAAAGCGCAAATCGCTCGCAATCCGCTCCGGCCAGGTCAGCGCGTACAAAATCGGCAGCCGCATGTCCGTCACGCTTACCTGTGTCAGAATGCTGCCGTCCACAAACTCCACCATGCTGTGTACCGTGCTTTGCGGATGCACAACAACCTTCGTGCGCTCGGGCGGGATATTGAACAGCCGCACCGCCTCGATTACCTCAAACCCCTTGTTCATCAGGGTTGCCGAGTCAATCGTGATCCGTCTGCCCATCTTCCATGTGGGATGGTTCAACGCCTGTGCCACCGTGATGCTCTCAAACTCTTCGCGCGGAGTGTGCAGGAACGGGCCGCCCGACGCCGTCAGCCATACGCGTTCCACCTCGTCCATCCGTCCGCCGCGCAGGCACTGGTGCACCGCGTTGTGCTCGCTGTCAATCGGAAGCAGCGGAATGCCCTGCCGCTTGGCCTCCGCCGTCACCAATTCTCCGGCGGCCACCAGGCATTCCTTGTTGGCCAGCCCAATTCCTTTTCCGGCTTTTACCGCCGCGTAGGTGGCCTCCAGTCCTGCAACCCCCACAATGGCGCTCACCACAAAATCCGCATCCGGATGGGTTGCCACAGCCACTGTTCCAGCCGTGCCCCATGCAACGTCTATCTCTCCAGCGCCAGCCGCGCGCAAGCGCACGCGCAGGGAATCGGCCGCACTCTCTTCAGCCACAGACACCAGCTTCGGACGCCAGCGCATTGCCTGTTCAAAGGCAAGTTCCAGATTTGAGCCCGCAGCCAGGGTCGCAACCGCAAAGCGGTCCGGGTAGCTCTCGACGATCTTCAAGGTGCTGCAACCAATCGAGCCGGTCGAGCCCAGAATTGCGATTCGTTTCATCACAGATACTTAACAGTCTAACTCGCCAGCCTACCCTTGCACGAATTTCTGCCCAAATGCCATGAACAGCAGGAAAGCAACCGGCAACGCGAACAGCAATGCGTCGATTCTGTCCAGCATTCCGCCATGGCCCGGCAGCATTGTGCCGGAGTCCTTCACCCCCGCGCCGCGCTTCAGTGCCGACTCCAGCAGATCTCCAAATTGCGCTGCAACGTTGATCACTGCCGCCAGCGCCGCAGCCAGCCACACGGGTGCGCGATGGTAAACCGGAGCGTCAAACAGCAGCGACTCCCGCCCCGGGTCTGTCAGCAGGTGTGCCTTTCCGAGCACCGCCGCAATCTCGGGGATAAAGTATCCAAACAGGCAGCAGACTCCCACCGCAAATACCAGCGAAGCCACTGCGCCTTCCACCGTCTTTCCCGGACTCACCCTGGGTGCGAGTTTGTGTCTCCCCATGCTCTTGCCCACATACATCGCAGCTGTGTCGCCCACCCACACCGCAAAGAAGGTGAACACCACAAACTCCCAGCCCCGAACCGAGTCCCGCATCACCGCCAGCAGCAGCAGTGGCAATCCAATGTAGGGAAGTGCCAGGTAGCTCATCGCCGCTCCCGGCAGCGCCGCCCTCAAATCCTCGCGCCCCATTGCGGCCATCATCAGCAGAAACGGCGCAAACAGGAACAGCAGCAGAATCCCCGCTACCATCGCCCCGCCGCCAAATCCCTGCGAGTAGTAGAAAACCATGAACAACGCCGATGTGTAGATGTACGTCAGCAGCCGGAACGGCTCAAACCCGTACCCGGCTGCAATCCCCAGGTATTCAAAGACGGCAGCCATTGCTACCAGCAACGTGACAAGCAGAAACAGCCACAGCGGCGCGCGGAAAACGGCCAGCAGCACAAGAGGAATCAGGATCAGGGCGGTCAGGATACGTTTCATATCGATAGCAGCAGACTACCTTCTGGCGGGGCACGGAAGCAAAGCAGGAATGAAAATTGGCATGCTGGTATTTGATCCGCTCTAAAATGCCGCGCCCACGTTGCCATAGCGCCGCTCCCGCCTCTGGAAATCAGCCAGAGCCTCCAGCAGGTGTGTCCCATCGAAGTCCGGCCACAGCGTTTGCGTCACGTAGATCTCGGTGTAGGCCAACTGCCATAGCAGGAAATTTGACAGTCGCATCTCGCCGCTCGTCCGGATCACCAGGTCCGGATCCGGCAGTTTGCTGTACATGTGGCTGGAAACCAGCGCCTCGTCGATCGTGAGATGTTCCAGTCCGCCATTGTTCGCCGCCGCCTCCAGAATCGACCGGAAGGCATCAATCAGTTCCGCTCGCGCCCCGTAGTTCAACGCCAGCGTCATCACCATTCCTGTGTTCTTGCTCGTCTGGTCGGTGGCCCACGCCATCCGTTCCTGCACCTCGGGCGGCAGCTCGTGGATGCGCCCGATATAGCGGAGCTGGATATTATTCTCGTTCATCAGGGGGACTTCGTTTTTCAGGTAGGTTCGCAGAAGAGCCATCAAGAAGCTGGTCTCCGTCTTTGGCCGCTTCCAGTTCTCCGCCGAAAACGCATACAGCGTCAGCGCCTGCAGATGAATGCGCGCGCCCAGCGTGATGACGTCGCGTACCGCTTCCACGCCGCGCTTATGCCCCGCAATCCGAGGCAGGTGTCGGCGTCGGGCCCAGCGCCCGTTGCCGTCCATGATGACCGCGATGTGTTGTGGTAGCCGTTCTGGATCGAGCTTGGCGTATAGCTCTGCCTGTTTGCGAGTCAGCCCGGCAGGTACGGTGGTGTGCAAAGCATACCCTCAAAAACGAGTATTTTGAAGCTAGCACACGCCTCGCCTTCTTGCAATGGACTCAGCAGCCCGGCACGGCCTTATGCCGCACGGCGGTGCCGCACCATGCGGAACTCTTTTTGCCTGCGATCGAAGCGCAGGTCAAATTGCTTCGAGCAAAGTTCGCATAGCCACAGCGTTTTCTGCGTCGCCCCACTCTCGCTCATCTCCGCCGCCCGCACAAACAGTTTCCCTTCGCCCAGCCGCTTGAATACGCGATCACACTGCGGGTTCGCACACTTGGAAACATCCGCATTCTTCATCTTGATTCGCGCCCCCTGCGCCATGAGAAGCGCGCTCCCTTTACGGAGTTATCCCGCTTCCTCGTCGCGCCCGAGCCTCTGCCAGCTCCGGCCAGTTCGCCGGAGCCCGCCAGTTCCACCAGCCTTACGCGCTGCGCCGGGGCATTGCCATCAATTCGCGCACTTGGTTCAGCAAGCTGGACCTCTGCACCCCGTTCAGCTTGGGCATGTACGGCATCAGTTCCCAGATAAAGTCGTCCTGTGACAGTTCGCGGATGTCGTCTTCGTGTGTCCTTCCAGTCGTCAGCAGGTCGCACACTCGCACCCGTAACGCCCCCGCCAGCCGTTCCAGGGAACCCAGCGTCGGACACGCCTTCTCATTCTCGATCTTGGAGACGTAGGTCCGCGGCACGCTCATGCGCAGTGCGAGTTGCCGCTGGCTCAATCCCGCGCGGATTCGCAGGGACCGGATCGCCGCAGCCACCGGTATCTGGCTGGACGCCACCGCCTCCGGTGCGTGCGTCATCACCAGTGGAGCGCGCAGCGGAGCAGCCTCTGGAATCACTTCCAGGGACGTCTTGCAGCGGCGGCAAATGTTGTTGGACGGGCGAAACTGAACTAAACGGCAATCATCGCAGCGAACCACTTCCCGCGAATCGACGGGCGCCAATGTCGTAGCAGCCATGCGTGTTGTGCGGAGCGCCAGAGCGGGGCAATCTCCCGCCACAGGAATCCCATTCGATACGCATCGAGATGGTAACCCGTGACATTCACTAATCTCGGCTCTTACGCTTGCACTGTCAATAGCAATTTCAGTCAATCTTCTGCAATATCCGGTCTTCAGCCTCCGAATTCCGGAAAAAACCAGAGAAAACCCGGCGAAGCCCCCAGTCTCGCACCAGCAAAAAGCTGTTTACCAGTCAGGTTCGCCTCCGTGCAAGTCCGCTTAAAACCTGCTACCTCGCGCCAGCTCTATTAATGCACAATCCGGATATCTCCCCACTGCTCGCCCAGATACTCCGCCAGCAATCGCCGGTGGCAGTGCTCCGGAGTCGCTTCGCTACAAAGCAGGCACGCCTGGTCGAACACTTCCC
>CAILAZ010000115.1 GCA_903832295.1 uncultured Acidobacteriota bacterium | reverse complement strand
TTCTGCGGCGTCAGCCTCACGCGCACGAAGCAGCGCGTACATCAGAGGCGCCAGCGCAACCCAGCATAACCAGTAGAGGTTGGGCCGCGGAAATATGAGGATCTGGAGCAGCCCGGAAGCGGCACTCAGCAGCCAGGCGCTCTTGTGGATAGCCTTCACAACCAGAGTCTAACAAACGGCGGCAGGCTTGCGGCGGAATCTGTGGAATTGGTAGTCGCCAACTTTGCGGCAGCTCAGCCAATGCCAGCGCACAGCATCATGAAGGCTGAACCCGATGGCCGGAAGAGCTGTTGGGCGCGCACCGAAGGGACTCATTTGGCCCACTTCCAGGGGAGAAACAGTGACAAATTTCTCATCTATGAGCTGATTTTGCAGCATTCCTGAGTAAAGTCCGGGGCCGCCCTCACAGAGTAAGTATTTGATGTTGTAGCGGTTGTGCAAAACATCAACCGCTTTTGCGAGATCGATGCGGTGGGCTCCCCCCCCTTCCTCGACTGCCACAACATCCACCCACGGATGAGAGGAGCGCTGCAGGGCCAAGCGTTCGGCACCCTCGAAGGTAGTGAGCACGGTGACATCGACGTGCTCACCGTCGAAGACTGCATAGTCCGACATCTGGAAGTTCGCCTGGGCGGAGACAAGAACGTTGCGCTCGCGTCCGCGGCGGAGTTTGGCTCGGAGTTGTTGCATGCCTGGATCCATGATGCGAAAGACCGGGCCGCGAAGGCGGGGGCGGCCCAGGCGCTGCTCCTCGCGCAAGGTTCCCATACCGAGAATGACGGCGTCGGCGTGAGCGCGCAGAAGGTCCATGAGCCAGCGATCCTCAGGAAGTCCGGAGATATCCGAACCGCTGGCCTCGTCGCCGAGTAGCGAGACGATGCCATCCATGGTCTGGACGAAGTTGGCATAGACCCACGGCCGGCCTGCGGCGGGCTCAGGAAAGCCCAGCTTGCCATACAGAGACATGGCGGGGTCCAGCAACTCGGAGCGTTCACCGTGATCGAATAGAACCTGGAAGTCTCGCATGACGGCAGTAATGATGACACGAGTTCAGGCCAAGGCCAACTACGCGCGCCGACGCTGCATAATCGCGGTAAGTGGTATTTCTAATTGTGAATCTACACTGCCGGGCGATATCATCTGATGTATCTATGAGCTGGAAAAAGGGTCAGGCAGTTCAACTCCTTCCGTTCTCCGATGCGAAGGGCCGCGTTTTGGAGATTTACCGCGATGTGCAGCATGTCTTCGGGGTACCTCACATCAGCAGCTTCTTCCAGTACCTGGGGACGAATCCGCGCTTTCTGGACAAGTTCTGGACGGCGATCCGTCCGGTTGCGGAGTCTGAGGCGTTCTTCACTTGTGCTCATCGTTTGCGGGCGGACGCTTATGCGCGAATCCATACGAACTTTGATATTCCGGACCTGAATGCCGAGGTTGTGCGGCAGCAGTTCAGCCTGGGCGCGAGAGAAGAGTTGAAGGACTGCATCAACTTCTTCTGCCACTCGGTGCCGATGAGCCTTCTGCTGGCTTCGTACCTGTCGGAATCATTTGCGGGCACAGCGGGGAATGCAGAAATTGCGCGGACTCCAGCGGCGGTGCCAAAGGCTCCGCGAAGAATTGTGATGGTGGACGAAGACAGCGTGAACCCCGCTGTGAAAGCGATCTTCGCGGACATCCGCGCAACGACGGGGGCAGACGTGGTTCACACGGTGTACAGAGCCTTTGCGCGCTGGCCAGACTTTGTGCAGGCGTACTGGACAACGGTGAAGCCGATCATGGTTTCCGACAAGTTTCAGCGCTGCGAGAGCACGGTGCGCGAGGAAGCGCTTCAGATTACGCGCGAGCTTCCGGGACCGGTTAGGTTCAGCGCGGCTGACCTCGCGGCGACAGGACTGCATGAGGCAGAAGCGGGCTCGCTGATCCACATCACGGAGATGTTTGTGCACAGTCTGGCGGCGGCGCTGCTGAACGTGAGCGTGGCGCGCATTGGACTGGAGGGTGGCAGCGTGCACGCGCAAGCCTCTCCGGAGAAGAGCGAAGTTCCACTGACGTAGCGCTTCTAAAACATCGGAAAAAAGCCCCGTATTTTCGTTGTGAAATGCGGGGCTTGTTTTTGGGAAGAATGGGATAAAAAAGGTTGAAAAGAGGGCTTTTTGCACAAGGATTGGTGCAGGAGGATTGACGGGGAGGGTAATCGTTGAAAACGTTGCAGGTACTTTTCAGGCAATGGTTGAGCCCACTCCGGAAGGATTGGCTTTCGATGTATCAAGAATTGGATGGACGGATGACTGAAAAGTGAATGATTTGCAAGAGAGTTCGACGCCGAAGGGGGCGTGGGTGGGCGCCCGCGAAAGTTATCCCGAACCTGCCACACGGACGTACATTGACGTATGTCAATGTTTTCCCGGACTGCCTCACGCGGCGAGGGCGCGGCCAATCAAGAGCAAAAACAGGAGCAAGAGAAAGAGCAAGAGCAACTACCCCGCCCCAGCAAAGGAGGCTAGGACGCGGCACCCTGATGTACATCGATGAGGGTCAGAGTTAGCCGGCACAGCGGGAAGTGTCCCGCCTCAGCTGGAAATGGAAAGAGCGTTTGTCCGTTAGAATAGCGGAGCAAACGTATGAGGAAAGAGCGCAAACACTACACTGCTGAAGAGAAAGTTGCTGTTCTGAGGCGGCACCT
>CAILAZ010000114.1 GCA_903832295.1 uncultured Acidobacteriota bacterium | reverse complement strand
TCGATCCCCAGGTCCTCTCCACTTTGCCTGAGCGTGAATTCCGCTCCGGCCTTTATGAGTCCCTCAAGGCCGGAGTCATCCGCAATCCCCGTATCTTCGAATTCATGGAGCAGAGCCGCACCCAGGTTCTCGCCCGGCAGCCCAGCGCCCTCGAGTGGCTCATC
The DNA here is from genome assembly GCA_903832295.1 of uncultured Acidobacteriota bacterium. Lineage (GTDB taxonomy): Bacteria > Acidobacteriota > Terriglobia > Terriglobales > Acidobacteriaceae > TOLSYN. The sequence goes on along the minus strand of CAILAZ010000114.1, from coordinate 3,336 downwards.
GCCGAATCCGTTCGCGTCAAGGCCGAGGTCGTCGGTCAGGATGAAGAGGAACACGGCCTCCGCAAAATTCTCAACTTCGGCCACACCATCGGCCACGCCCTTGAGGCAGAAACCTCATACAAGCTTTTCCTTCATGGCGAAGCCGTCGCCTGGGGCATGGTTGCCTCCGCCATGCTCTCCGTCGGAATGCACAAAATGTCTCCCTCCGACGCGCAGCGCATCATCAGCCTTGTTCTTGCCTATGCCGCGCTGCCCAAGGTTGCTGTCCGCCCCAAGGCCATCTTCCGCCGCCTCGCCAGTGACAAGAAGACCCTCGACGGCCAGGTGCATTTCATCCTCCCCCGCGACGTCGGGCACGTGGACGTCGTCACAGACGTCCCCGAGCGCGCCGTCCTCCAGGTGGTGGAAGAGTTGCGCAATCTCTCTCAGGCCTGAGCGCATGACACATTTCAGATCGGATCAGACACGATGGATGAAGTAAAACCCGCCACCCCCGCCGTACCCTCCACCCCGGGAGCCCGCGTCTCGCCCGCGCAGGATCAGGCTGCTGCCGCCAATGCCGTCCGCCAGATGTTCTCCAGCATCGCGCCGCGCTATGATCTGCTCAACCACGTCCTCTCCCTCAATGTGGATCGTTATTGGTGGTGGCGCACCGCCCGCCGCTTCCGCCACATCCTCCGCCGTGCAGATGCCTCCGTCCTCGATCTCTGCTGCGGCACCGGAGACATGACCTTTGCTCTCTACCGCCAGGGCGGCTCCTCGGGAGCCTCCATTGTCGGCGCTGATTTCGCTCACCCCATGCTCTGCCGCGCCACTCAGAAGGGGGCCGGGTTTCCCCTCCAATGGGTAGAGGCCGACGCTCTCCAGATGCCATTTGCCGATGCCCGCTTCAACCTTGTCACCTCGGCTTTCGGCTTCCGCAACCTCGCCAACTACGATGCCGGTCTTAGCGAAATTCACCGCGTGCTCGCCCCCCAGGGGGAAGTTGCCATCCTCGATTTCGGCGAACCCCGTGGCCTGCTCGGCAAGCTCTATCGTTTCTACTTCCGTCGCGTCCTCCCCGCCATCGGATCCATGCTCTCCGGAACCCGCGGTCCATACGCTTATCTTCCTGCCAGCGTAGCCCGTTTTCCCCAGCCTCCGGAGATGCTCTCCCGCATGCGGGCCGCGGGCTTTCGCGAGGTCAACTACACCCCCTACACCTTCGGCGTCGCTGGCGTCTTCTGGGGAAGGAAGTAGCCGCACAAAAAAGCGCGGCCGGGATTCCTCCCTGGCCGCGCCTCTGTCTTTCTGCAACAAAAATTATCCCGCCTGCGTAGCTACACCCTTTTCGATCTCCTCGAAGCTGTCCCGCAGCGCCGCCTCACTCGAATACTGGATCACCTTCGGGTAGTCCTTCCCCAGCAGACTCTGCAACCGTTCCGTGTTCATCGTGTAGGAGCCGCACATATAAGGAAACGCGTCCGGCGGCACCGATGAAATTCCCATATTCCACATTACCCGCAGAATCCGCCCGCACAGCCACGCGGAAGGCAGCCGGAGCACCCGCGCCTTTGCGATCTCCGCGCACCGCGCAATGCTGATTGGCTCGCCCGATCCGGCAACATTCATTGTCAGCAGTTCAGTGTTCTCTGCCGTCGGTCTGTGCAATAACCAGTTCACCAGCCGCGCCATGTCGTCCACGTGTACAAACTGGAACAGCTTCTTCGGATAAGCGCTTCCCATCGGCAGCAGCAACGGCAGGCGCTGGCCGCGCTCGCGCATCCTTAGCGCCATCTTTCCGTTTCCATACGCCCGGCCGCGGATCGCGTTCACCAGGTAGTTCTCAACGGAGGCGCCGGCAAAGATGTGCGGGCGCAGCAGGTACGTGCTGCACCGGCCCAGGCTGGCGGCACGGAAGCGCACCACATCGTCCGTCTGCGCCTTCTGTATTGCATAGTGCAGGGTGTGGGCGCGCAGCACGCTTGTCTCATCCACCAGCGGCTTTGTCTCCGGTCCATACACTGCCACGCTGCTTGGATAAACGAATCGCCGGATCTTGCCCCCGTGGCGGTTTACCTGGGCGATCGCTTCCATCACCCGCCCCGTCCCTGCCACGTTGATCTGCCACATCCGCTTCCGGTCTGTAACTCCGGTGCGCAACGGATCAATCACAAACGCCAGGTGCACCACCGCTTCGGCGCCGCACTCTTGCAGCAGCCTCACCAGCTCCACGCAGGAGCTCTCCGTCCCAAGGTCCAGCGGATGGACCTCCACATCCGGCCGCCCTGGTACCGCAGACAGGTCCACCCCCACCACCCGAAACTCAGACAGAAATGGGAGCAGGCGTTGGCCCAGATTTCCAGCAATTCCGGTAACGAGTATCGTGGGACGTGAGTCGTTCAAGGGGTTCCTCGTCGCTTCTGCGCGTATCCGCAAACAGCCGCTTCGGGCGGTGTTGCACTTCTGAACAAACTAAGGATTTTGTGAGACTCTGATCCTAGCACAATCGGTAATTGAGTTGCCAAGTACTGTTGCTGCACTTGGCATACGCTCTCCGCCACGATAAGCTCTTGGCATGGTCAGCACGGCGATCAATCCCGATGTCATGCGCACGGAAAAACGGAACGTGGCGCGTAACAGCGTTCTGGTCGCCATCGTCATCACGGTCTTCAAATTCATCATAGGATTCCTCAGCGGTAGCCTCGGAATCCTCTCGGAAGCCCTCCACTCCTCGCTCGATCTCGTCGCCGCCATCGTCACCCTCGTCTCCGTCCGCGTCAGTGACAAGCCCGCCGACGCCGATCACACCTACGGTCACGGCAAAGTCGAGAACTTCTCCGCCTTCATTGAAACCGGGCTCCTCCTCACCACCTGTGTCTGGATCGTCTGGGAGGCCATCCACCGCCTCTTCTTCCACAGTGTTGAGATCGAGCCCACCATCTGGGCCGTCCTCGTCATGGCCGTCTCCATCGTCCTCGACTTCGGACGCTCCCGCGCTCTCAAGCGTGTAGCAGACAAATATTCCAGCCAGGCGCTCCAGGCCGACGCCCTCCACTTCGCCACAGACATCTATTCCAGCGCCGTCGTCATCTTCGGACTCGCCGTTGTCTGGGCTGGCCGTCACTACCACATTCCCTGGCTTGCCAAGGCCGATCCCATCTCCGCCCTCGGTGTCGCTGCCATCGTCATGTGGGTAAGCTGGCGCCTCGCCCGTGAAACTCTAGACGCTCTCCTTGACGCCGCTCCCACCGGCGTCCGCAACGCCATCATCGCCCAGGTCGGCAGCGTCCCCGGAGTTCTCGGCGTCGAGCGCGTCCGCATCCGCAAGGCCGGCAGCCGCTACTTTGCCGATGT
>CAILAZ010000113.1 GCA_903832295.1 uncultured Acidobacteriota bacterium | reverse complement strand
GAGATAGTGACTGCTATCTCTCACTGGAGTGAGAATTTACGAGTTGCGCTTTTGCTCCGCGCCTTTGGGGTCACTAACGATTGTAGGCCTCCGATACCTTGGCGTAAGCGCGAGGGGCTGCCCGACTTTGGCGAGCCGTGGCCCTTATCAACAGCAAACGAGCATTATAGAGGTGGAGTTCCTCGATTGGTTAAGGGCGCTGTAAAGCAGCCTTCTGTGTGGATTGACACGGACAAGGGAAAGCAGCATAGAGGTTCGACGGGTACAACTCTTGGAGCGAACATCCCCACTCCTGAAGTAGACGCTGCGTGGGGCGATGATGCTTGGCTTCAGGAAGACGAGACGGATAATGGCGGAGCTTGGTGAGGCATGTGCGGAAAGTTGATGGGGATTGAGGTTTGCCGGGGACCGATGGTTCCGGGAGATAATTCACTGAGGGTTTAAGAGCCCCGGGTTCGCCCGGAGGTTGCGGTAAGTGACCCGCACCGCTACCCACCGAACCGCTGTGGGTATAGCTCAGAAATGTTGATACCCGGCAAGCAGTACGAAAGATCAAGGAGAAGTGCATGACTCAAACCAACGAAATCGAATCTGTAAAGCTGAGTCTCATCGTGATCGACGACGAAGGTGGTCGAATCATCAACTCGACCGGTCCGCGTGGGAAGGCAATGGTTCAGGCCGCCCTCGCTTTGGCTAAACTTGCTGTCGGGCTTCCTGCGCTTGATCGTCCTGGGGGGAAGGTTGAGTATGGCTGGGATGATCCTATTCCTGTTTTCGATAACTTTGGAGCATTGAACATGGAGGGGTTGCCAAAGGCCGGCGCCGAAGGCGAGCAGGCTCCGGACCTCGTGCTGGATGGCGTGGGTGACGAGGAAGTGGATCAGAGGTTGCAGGAATATCTGAAACGAGGGCCACGGTGAGTAAGTTAAGTTCTCTTTGGGACGGGCACTCTCGCTTGATGGACCGCATAATGGACGCGATGCAGGTCGAGTCGAAGAAGGTCATCCCCACCGTCAAGACGGACGGCAGCACCGTGTGTGTTCGGCTGACCGGCAGGATGTTGTTCAATCTGGTGCGAGGCTGTACTTTGCGATTCAAAACCGACAAGGCAGATATTATTCTGACGAGGAAGTGAAATGACCCAAGAAATTGAATCAGTTAAGCCAGCCCTCTCTGTCGTCCTCGACGACGGAGACTTCATCATCAACTCCACCGGCGCGATTGGCAAGGCGATGGCTCAAGCTATTCTCCCCCTCGCCGCCGCAGCCAAGCGCGTGACCGTAATTTCTGACGGAGAAATGCGGGTGATGAAGCGGAACGGGCCTGGGGCAGAATCAGATTTGATGGCGAAGGCGGCTAAACTTGCTGCCGGGCTTCCTGTGCTTGTTCGTGCGGCCTCTGCTGAGCGTGCCGGAGCCATCGCTGGTCCTGACATCCAGGACCAGTTCGCCGCTGACCTCGAATCCGGCGCAACCGGTGAGCAGGCCACAGGAGAGTCTCCCACGCCTACTCCAGGCCCGAGCGAGCCTGTCGTCATTCCGGCCAAACGGCGCGACGGGACCGGGACCCGTCGCAAGCCTCAAATCTTCCAGGATGCCGCGGCGCCACCCGCTCCGGAGTTGGCCTTGGCGGAGATGGATCGGCTTATTGCCGAAGCGGAACAGGCTGAGCGCGACCAGGCTAAGATTGCCGAAGACCGCCGGTTCCAGGCTCAGCAAGCGGTACAAGCAGGCCAGGAGCCAGCCGTGCCGACAGAACCTACTGAGGTCAAAGCCGCTCCTCGCAAACGTGAACCGCGCAACCTTGCCACCACCGGCCGCCCTTGCGGCCGCTGTGCCGGCGCGGGCCAGATTGTCGGCGATGCGGGGTTCCAAGGTGCGTGCCCGGTCTGTCACGGTGAGGGCCAGGTCATGACGTGGGACCGCAGTTTGAAAATCAGGTAGGATAATCGTATGAATTTTCCCTTTTGCACGAATCCGCAGCACCCGTCCAGTCTTCCGCGTCAGATGGTCTTCCTTCAGACGAAGGACCACGCGCACGTTTTTGGCTGCCAAGCGTGCCGCGATGTGAATCACAAGCTCTCCGT
>CAILAZ010000112.1 GCA_903832295.1 uncultured Acidobacteriota bacterium | reverse complement strand
GGCTCAGGTACACTACATCGCGCGGAATTGCCTCATAGGAAGGAGGTTCCGCGCATTTTCTTTCTCAAAAAAGCATGAGTTGGTTAGGCGGGGATTCCGGTTCTCGCGGTTTTCTGCCATAAAATACCTCCATCTTGCCGAACTGATGGTCGGTTAAGGCCACCAATCTCACTTCCCCCAGCGGCGGGATAACAGAACGAACCGTATTTCTGTGTGCTTCGGCTGCCTCTTCGCTCGGAATATAACGCGCATAGACGGAAAACTGCAACATCATAAAACCGTCCTTGATCAAAGACTTGCGGAACCGCGCATAGCTGCGCCGGTTCTCCTTGGTCTCTACCGGAAGATCGAACATCGCAACCAGCCACATAGCTCTGTATGCCGAAAGGTTCACTCGTCGCATAGCAAAAACTCATCGGGAGGACTGAACGTCGCCTCCTCTCCGCAAATCGCGCGAGCCAGCCCATTCGCCGTGCGGGCAAGCAAGTCAAACAGCGAACGCTCTTCCCCATTGCACAGGTAGCGCGCCGTTAGTGCGCCAAGCAGCCAACCGCGCGTCTCCCGGTCCAACGGAGCGTAAGGATCGTGTCTCTCGATCCAGCGCGCGACTCGTTCATCGATAATCGGACGGAAAGGCTCCATCACGTCTGCCGCCAAGCTGAATGCATCGTACCGGTTCTGGTGATGCAAGCCGATGGAAGGGTGCAGTCCCGCCGCACACAAAGCGCGTGCCGCAACTGCCCTCAGTACGATGTATCCGTAATCCAGATGCCGGTTCTGGTTCTGTGCGTCATTCCCGCGCCGAAACTTCTCATCCCCGAAGACTGCGTGCCAATAGCGGCGTGCAGCCTGCGCCTCCATGTTCTCCGGATCTCCCGAGCGGACCCGCACTGACATTGGAAGCAGCCCCTCGTCATTACCGTGCAGCCGCTTCAACAGTTTTCCCTGCGCTCGAATCTTCGCCTGCACAATCGTCCGCCACAGTCGTTTACGCAAGGGGGCGGAAATCTCAATCTGCTTGCCGAACCGTTCCGTTTGCAAATAATGCGATTGAATTGGCAGAAGCATCGACGCGGGTAAGAATTTATCGTCGCACGTCACCACCGCTCCGCCCTCCAGCGCGATTTGTGTCAACACGGCCTGTGTTAACACGACTCTTGGGTGCGCAACAAGCAGAACCCCGACCTCGCACACCGGAGCCGTTGCCGCCATGCCTCCCTCCGGTTCAATCACCAGTTGTGCATCCCTCACATGCAACCGCGCCGGGTTGGCAACTTCGATCACGCGCTCAATCATGGACAGGGTGAACCTTCCCCAAAAGATCAATCGTGACTTTACGTGCCTTCAACTGCATAAGCCCGTTGGGTACTTTAGACCAATGAGTTTTATCCCGCTTCTGGTCCGCGTCCTTTTGCGCATTATTGACGTGAGAAAACCATATTGGGCCCGCTGCATAGAATTTCTTCACCCGGAACAGTTCGCGGGCGCCCTCGTGGTCCATCTCCACGATGTCCCCCTTCATCAACGAGAAGAGAAACTCCGCTTCGGGGTCGTCCTTCAATTCTTGCGACACCACCGCTTCGACATGACCATTGCGCCGATTGGCCGCGTTCCGCTGACTTGCTTCCATCAATGAGACCGAAACATGAGTCCACGACTCCCGCCTGTTCTGATCCCTGTGCACGAACAGTTCAAAATGATGGATATCGCCGGACTCGACAAACCGGTTGTTCCTCAATTCGATGAGGCCCTTCTTTGTCTCTTTCACCCGTACCTTCTTGACCGGAATTCTTCCCCGTTTGCTTTCAAGATACGGCAACGATTCTGGAATCTCTGGATTGAACTTTCCGACATCGCCCCCATGTTCGATCAACCGCCTCTCCACCGCCGCACGAACAGCCAGGTCCACGATATTCTCAATCTGATCTGGCTTGATCCCCTTAACGGAACGCCGCAGATGAACCAGGCTCTTGCCGTCGCGGACGTAAGGCCGTCCGTACAACGTATCGTTATGTAATGCCCCGCTCATTTTGTGCTCGGGCCTGTGCGATGCTCTCATGGACAGGATGCGCGGACGAATCGAATCCACAAACTGAAGATGATCGCCCGACTGCGGCCATGGAGCCGGCATCCGGCTCCAGACGCGCTCTGCAAACTCCCATGGCAATGCTAGAGCGGCTTGGCAATTCATCATTTGCACGGTTTTCGAGTTGGAGAGAGCTATGGCAATAGCGTCAACGGCATGGTGCCTATGATCGGTCCGAGGCTTGCCCCGGTTTTCGCCATTGGCGGAAGGTACAGCTTCGCGCAAGATGGCCTCAAGGCCCCAGGCTCGGCGGAGTTTCGCTGTTACTCCACCGGAGGTGGCAAAGATCGCCTGCCTCTTGCTGCCGTCGGCCTCGATAACTTCGCGACCGCCATAGAGCGTCTTGAGGAGATCGATTGCCAACTGGGTGGTGTACCGCGTGTCGTTCATCTGGCGAGTTGCAAACCCTTCAAGCTCCTCTGTGCTCTTCAATTCAAATCGCCGCAACTTCGCCGGATTGCCAGGCTTCCAGTTCTTTAAACGCAGGATGATCTCATCCCAGTTTGCCGTATCCTTGTAAGCTTTCCAGGGCGTTTGGTTTCGTTTCACATGCCGATTCTCTTCGTGATAGCAGAGTGTCTTATTTGCGAATGAATCGTCCACGCAGATACTGAGCGGAATTATGTGTTCAATGTCAAACTGCGATTCCCCTCCAAACAGGGAGCTGAACCCGATAGTTCGCCCCGTATAGGGGCAGATTCCCCCACACTCCTCCCACAGCCGCGCTCTTTCAATGTCGTCGCGAGATGGATTCGGCAAGCCTGCATCCTTGAGTATGCGTGCCTTCATAGCGATGCGCTCTTTCTCGTTTTGACGCATGCGCTTTGCCGCCGCTTCGCGCTCCTTGCGCGGCTTCCGCAACTCGCGAGCCATCTCGATGCGTATCGAATACGGCTTGCCGTACTTGCGAAGAATTGCATTCACCACTTTACGAACTTCCGTGAGCGCGCGCTCCACCGCCGGATTCCGCAGTTCGGGGACCGCCTCCCTCACCAGCGGCAACAAGTCGCGCGGCTTATCCCGCTGCTCGGGATAGAGCTCCAAGCGCGCCTTCATGAAGGCAACGCCTTCCTCCATCAGCGGACGGAGCTTGCGGATCGCCGCCAGCGAAAGATTGCAATACTTGTCTTCCGCGCGCTTTCCGGCAAAGAGTTTCGCTGTGTACTCATCCAGCGCCCATCGCTCTTGTCCATATCGAGCCAGCTTCTCCTCTGACTCAACCCACCGCCACATCTCAACGATCTCGTTCTTGCTTTCTGCAGCCAGCTCGCGCCACTGTTCGCCGAACACGGCGAGCATGTGCGCGTTCGTGCGATTGCCCGGCATGGATTTCTCGCCGCCGCGCTCCAGGTTGAAATGAGTTCTGGGAGGAAGACTGAGCAATTTCTTCAAATCGCTGAACGTAACGCCGCCGTGAACTTCTAAATGTTCCAGAAGCAATTGCCGCTGTTCGCCCGCCAGGCCCACCTCGTCGAAGCTGCCCGCCGGAATGATCTTCAAATCGTTGACCTTCTGCAGCAGTCGGAAGCGCTGTGCATCGAGCGATGCCCACGGCGCGCGCCGCTCCTTCTTCTCCAGTTCGCAATGACCGATGAGGTGCTCCTGTTTCGCAATCGGTCGTTGAAAATACAGGAGCCGGGCGACTTTGGCTTTCAGCGGGGAGCTCAATAACTCTGGCCAATCCCGCGATTGCCGCTCCCAGATCGCTTCGAACTCCGTCTCGAACATGTCACGCGCGGTCCAGCGCTGCCGCACCTTGCGCAAATGAGGATCAAGTCCAGCAAAGTATGCACCCAAGGTCTTGCCGCCCATCTCCTGCCTTAACGTGGAGATGTCCTGCTTGACCTTGCCCAGTTCTTCTTCCTTCTCCTTGCCCCCGCCTTCACGGCGGTTGCTTTTAAAGCCTCGCCGTTGGCAGAGATGGTAAAGAACACGCCCCAGCTCATGCGCCTCAAGCTTCCGCTCCAAAGCTTCCTTACGCAGCACGTAAGGCAGAAGCTGTTCCGACTGAGAATAGTCGGAGGCGCTTTGGCGCGCCTTCAGCCCGTTGAGCAACTCTCTGTCTAACTGGTTTAGAATCTCGTGCCGCTGCTGGGAAAAGTCATCGATTGCAGAATTGTTGGCCGGCAGAAGACCTACCGACTGCAACAGCCGGAAGAGTTCTCGCTGCCGGGCTGCGCGGCGTCGAAGCTGGCGCCTTTGCAGACGTGCCGTGCGGCGCGCCAATGCCTTTGACTCGTCTTTTCCCTCTTCGATGTTTCCTTCAACGCCCGGCTCGAAGATGCGGACACCTGCATCAAGCAGCTTGCACGGAGAATAGCTGGAATCGAGTCCTATCAGCGCCCAGCCGATAGAAGCTGAGCCAAGATCAAGCCCTAAGGTGTATTCACAAACAACCGTCTCTTCACTCATCAAGAGGCCCTTGACAAACGGAGTTTACTGAATTAATTAAGAGTGTAGTGTACCTGAGCGGCGATTGCTCGACTATTCTTAGTAAGCTTTCGTTGCGGGGCTCTGCTTATAAGCAACCCCTGAAAGCCCCGGCAACGGGGCTTTCCTGTTGATGCTTTCTATCCCTAAACTATTTCCGAGTCAGTTTCTCGTGCCAGTGGCGAGCCCGCTCGTACCCTTCGATGTCGCCATAGCATAGGCGCTGCCGATCCCAGCAATCAGGAAAGGTGTCGAGCTGATTGCTACCATCTGAGCCCCACTGGTAACGGTTGTTATTCGGGGCTTCACAGCGCACGGGGATCAGGTATGAATCCCAGTCCGCATGTCGTAGGCCACGGTTTATGAGTCGTCTCCAGCTTCGGCTCGCGACTTTTTTATCATTGTGCTCGGAGGCGTCGCCTCCGCAAATCGTGAAGTATGGTTTCCGGTAAGACCGGGACATTGTTTCCTCTAGGGCGCTGGTTGCGCACCTAGAAGTCGTTAAGAAGAGCCATGATGATCTACCTTTCGCTAATTCGCCACGCGGCGTTTCTTTGCAGCACCGACGAGAGAGGGCTATATGAGCACGTCGGCGGAGATGCCAAGGGTCGAGTGCCGCCGACGAATCATGCTGATCGACAGGCTGCGCCACGCCCCCTTGCTCAGTACCAATACAGCAGCCTACCGCACCGTATACTCAAACCGAGTGAAGACCTCTATTCTTTCCCAGAGCTTTCTTAACTCCCTTGGCAATCTCTCTGATGTGCTTGTCCACGAGTTCCTGAACTTCAGCTTCCTCCACGCCGAACTCCTTCAGGGCGTTGAAGGCTCTCCCAACAGCGGCATCTCGATCTTCGAGTGCCCGCGTCAACCGGGCCTTCAGGCCCGCATCGGAAATGTCAGATTTGGACATGGCCTCTGCGGTTGCAAGAATGTCGAGAGCAGATGCGTTCACAGGAATCGCAGCGGGGGAGGATGATCGTTCTCCCACAGAAATTTCGTGATGCTTCACGGAAGTCTTCTCCACCCTCGCCTCTCCGTCTTTAATCGAGATCGTGACGCTCTCCTTCCCGAATTGCACGGCAAGTTGACCTAGCTTCTCAAGAACGGCCAACGGCACACGGGCGTCCCCGAACTGCGTTGCCCTGCCATCAACGCTGGTTCTTGTGCCCACTGAGTAGAGCCCAATCTGGAGCCCTACCTTGATTTCTCCGACATCAGTGGCTTTGAAGTCTTCATGGTTCACTATCAATTGTTGCACGCCATTCTGGAAGTCTTTGGCGACTGTCTCAAACTCAACTTGCGTTCGTTCCATCATTGACATCCTCGCTAGGGGAAGGCCCGATTATCGCCCACCGTCATATAGGCGCACAAGACTCATACCTGCAACAAGCTCTGCCGCCTCACTCCCGTCCTACCACGGTGTCATAAAGCCCGTAATGTGTGAGCCCCTCGTGGCTTTCGATGCCCGTGTACCTCAGTGAGGCATCTTCGTAGCGGCGGAACGCGAACACCGCTTGGTTCATCTGCTCGGTATTGAATACCTTAAGGCGCACGAGCAGATGGAAGTCCTTGACGGTCAGGCCAGTGACGGCCAGAAACATGTCCGGCTCCAACTTAGTGATCACGTCTTGCAGGGTGTTCTCGCGGAAATCGGTCAGGTACATGAATGCAGGGATGCGCGTCGCAAATTTGATCAGCTTTTCTTGCACGAGCTTGCGTTTCGACTTGTATTCCTTCTCTTCCTCGGTGAGCTGTTTCTGCTGCTTCGTGGTCAGAGCCTTGTCCTTGGCCTTGTTCTTGAGTTCCTTGACCTTCTCGCTCTTGTTGATGATGGTCTCGATGATGTTGTCACCCAGAGCACGCCATCCCTCGATACGTTCTACCGCGGCCATCGCCTCGGCGTTATCGAGAATTCGGCGTAGCGTGTCGTTGTCCACGTTCACCAGCATCGCGCTCTCCCATTTTCGCGCCAGCAGCGTTGCCGATGTGCCTGCCATCGCGATGTCCAAAATGCCGCCAGCATCGATCTGAGTCATGTTCGCGCCGTCGTAGGCCAGTACAGGCAGGAATGACACAAGGTCCTTGACGGCATTTTCCGGATTCGGCTCGTTGGGCGAGAGTCCTATGCCGTATTCGGAAAGTTGCCTAAGCGCGCGCGTCGGAGCAAAGTCGAACACGAAGCACACAGGTTTGAGAATTTCTTCCTCGTTAGGATTGTCGCCATTCGGGTTCTTGATAGACCACGGAGACTGCACGCGAAAGGCTGCCTGGAAGTAGGTCTCAGGACTCTTCAGATTGCGCAGCATGAGGATCGAAGACCATTGCGGCACAGTCACGCCGGTGGTGAGCTTGCCTCATGACAGTGTAATGGTTTTGGTCGAGAACCCACTCCCGATAGCGTTACGCACCGGCGGCAGTGCCTCCAGCCCAATACCCGCCGACTCACCAGCCGCAACGACAACATGGTACTCGCGCCAGAAAATGTTGTGCTTCTCGGCCAGCAGGTTCGCCATCGCATGGCATGCTGCCACGTTTGGCAGAAACCAGAATGAGTGCTGCATGTACGGGAGCAGCCGCGCATCCGAATAGGGGAATGGGGGCGGCGAGCCCGTCTTGAGGCCATCCACAATCCTCGGTGCATACTGGCCTCGGATAATGTCGAGCCACTTTTGTACGTCACTCTTGTGCTTGAACTGCGCGCCCTTTCCCGTGCCGGTACCTGCAAAGAACTCGTTGAGGTCGAACTCGTCGAATTCCCCGGCACTCGCAACCGTCAGCAGTTCGTCTGGCATCTGGTAAGTAAGGAGACGCATCTGCGGCAGAGCACCATAAGGATTCCATTTGCCGGGATTCTTGGCTACGAAGTCTTGCTTGGCGCGCTGTTCGTCGGTGTAGGTCCAGTTGAAGATTTGTTCTTCGATAAACTCGCCTGTTGCCAGCGCTTTGAACGGTGTTCCAGAGAGGTAGAGGTAGGCTTTGGTCGTGATTGGTAGGAACTCGGTTTCCTTCTCCGAAAGAACACCGAGATCTTCGTTCACACCTTCCAGCGCGGCGATGTACTTAAGCTCTTTCTTCGCAACGGCCTCTTCCTCGCCCTCAAACAGTTCCTTCGCAGTATCCCGCCAAGCGCCGAAGTGGTATTCGTCAAACACCACGAGGTCCCAATTCACCGCGTGCAGCCATTCGTTCCTCGGTTTGATATTTCCGGCCGCATCGCGGCCCAGTAAATCCTGAAAGGAGCCGAAGTAGACCACGGGCTTTTCGTCATCGATTTTGGTGGGATCGCTGTTGGAACTGCGGGAGAGATAATGCCAGCCGTCAAAATCGATATGGGATTCCAGATCGGTCTGCCATGCATCTTCAACCGCAGGCTTGAAGGTCAACACGAGCACACGCTTGGTGGCGAGCTTCCTAGCGAGCTGATACGTCGTGAAGGTTTTTCCAAAGCGCATCTTCGCGTTCCAGAGGAAGCGCGGGACGCCGTGCTGATCCTCAGACCAGATCGAGTGAAAATAATCGAAGGTCTTGTCGACCGCCTCAACCTGTTCACGACGCATCGGAAACGTTTGGTGATGCGTGCCGGTGAACCGTTGACCGGTTCGCAGTTCAACGAGGACGGTCTTTAAATCTTGGACCGAGCAGCGCATCCACTCCAGTTCGGTATTCGCGAACTTCTTCTTGACGAGCGCCGCACGTACCTCATGGTCGCTGAAGATAGTCCCATCTTCGCGCTCAGCAGTTTCGTTGAGTTGAATCCTGTAATTCTTGATGGCAGCGGTTTTCAGTTGCTCGGCGATGCGCTGCTTTACGTCGCGCGTCGTCTGGCCGACCTTGAGAAGTCCCTTGTGCGCCTCATCGGCAATCGAGTAGGCATAAATGCGTGGCCTCACATCCGGCTTCGGCGCAAGAATTTCGTCGATGTCCTTACTCACCTTCGATTTCCTTCGCAGCGACCTCATCAAACAATTCGCTATTATGTTCGGCCACCTGAGATTCAATGAAAGCGATCTCAGCTTCGGTGAGTCCGTACCGCTTATAAAGCTGGGCGTCTGTCCGTTTCCGGGTCGGTGGCAAGTCCGGCACAAATACATACACGTCACGCGTGGCGTGCTGCGTCGCCTTGCGTAGGGATACCAGGAATCGCACAAATCGCGTACGCAGGTAGTTCGCGTAGTTGACCGCTTCCGTTTCACTGCCGAAATGACCGGCAACGAGGTAAGTCTCGGTACACGCTGTTCCCGGTTCGGCAATGATGGGCTTACTGAGGAACTTTGTTTCGATAGCCGCGCTCGTCCCCTGCACCGCCGTCATCAGCACCTTCCATTCGTCTATCCACTCAGGGTGGACCACGATGGCCTTTCGCTCGATCCAACTCACGCGCTGGTTCGCAAAGAGCT
>CAILAZ010000111.1 GCA_903832295.1 uncultured Acidobacteriota bacterium | reverse complement strand
GGCCGCATGAGCTTCTTCTGGGGTGTTGAACCATCCTAGTCTTATACGAGCATTGTTGATGCGGATACGGGCCTGCCATTTCTTATTCGTCTTGTGCCACCCGACCCCCTTGTAACCGCTTCGGCTATCCTTGCGTACTCCTTGATTGCAGTGATTCTCCATAGCCGTAGCAACGCGAAGGTTAGTGCGGCGATTATCTAGCGTGTCGAGGTTTACATGATCGCCGTGTCGCTTATCGAATCTCTCCAGTCCGAGAATGAGGCGGTGCATGTAAACGCTTGGGCGCTTAGGGTCATCTGCAACAGGGATGTGCCTTAGAGCGTAGAAGGTCTTGGTGTTTGCCGCCCAACGAGCATTCCATTTCCAATGGTTTAGCCACTCATAGTCAGCCGCATCCACTTTGGCGAATTGACCCTGAGAAAGAGGGATGAGACGATAGTCTAGTGATGGGGATGTCATTCGATGGCCCTCCACGGCCTGAGAATTAACCGGCGCTTCAACGCCCGATGTCCCCATTATATTCCTCTTCTTTGTTGCATTCTACGAGCATCAATAGCAGCGGAAACCTGTCCTTTAGTCGCGTTGGCAGGAACGACGAGTTTGAGTATCCTGCAAAGGCTCAACTGCTTCTCTGTCGGCGGATCGCCATGCCATCGGCGGTCCCTGCTGAGTATTGCCTTGATGCCTCCCGAATCGACTACGAATTTATCTGCAAGATTCATGGCTCCCGGCAAGTTCTGCGCTGAGAACTCCGCTACATGCTCGCCGATCCTGCCCCGTATCTGCCAGTCGCCTCGTAGGTCTTGAGCCACGGTCACCAGGTCGCGTTTGAAAACCAACATGTAGCCCTCGGCAGACTTGCGCCACGCGAATTCCGACATACGGGCAATCTCTGGTGGGTAGTTTACTTTAAACAGTTCCAGCGACTTCGATACCGATTCGAGTTTGCTCAGACTCTTGATTTGAGACAGGTCGGCAGTCGGGTATTCCTTAGCCACCTGCTCATATTTCTTCTTCGCGTAGGTTACCGACTTGCCTTCTAGGTCCATCCCGGTCGGCAATCCGAACAGCGTAGGAACGTCAAACAGTTCGTGCTTCGTCGCGATGTCTTGGACGCTGAGAATGATGCATCGATCTTTGCTCAGGCGAACGCCATTTTTGATTGCTTCGAGGAGATTGTCGATTCCGGTCGGGAGCCGGGTACCACGGCCGATTTCCTGCTCGACCGGCAGAGCGGCCTTGTGAGGCATCCCGAGAATGATGCACTCAATATCGCGGTCGTCGTAGCCCTCCCGCGCGAGCTGGCAGTTGGTCAGCACTGTTGTTTCGCCACCTCGATGACGGGCGAACTTAGCCGCCCTTTCCGGATCAACTCCCCATATCGGCTCGGCACTAATGGAGTAGTGCCGGAACATTGCTGCGAGGTCTGCCGAGTGCTGAATATTCACGCAGAAGGCCAGCGTCCGCTTTCCGTATGCCCGCTTCATCCACTCTCGCACAATGGCCGCATTACGCTCTGGCGTGTTCACGGCATCGGCAAGTTCATCTTCCGCAAATTCGCCGGCGTGGGTATGAACCGAATCCAAGTTGCTCTTCGACTGCACCAGCCATGATTCCAGCGGAACCAGATAGCCCGATTCGATGCCCTCCCACAGTCCCATTGAGAACACGATGAGGTCGTAGAAGTCTCTGAGCGCATGGCCGTCACTGCGGTTTGGCGTGGCCGTTAGTCCAAGAGAAAGGATGTGGCTTTCTCCGGGGCGGAGAACGCCGAAGTACTCCAGCACGTTGGCCCACCGCGAACCCGGTGATATGTGATGCGCTTCATCCGACACCACCACATCGAACTCGTCAGGGTGGAACTTCAGAATGCGGCTGCTCTTCCGCCGACCGAGTGTCGGAACACTTCCGACAATCAACTGATCCATGGGCGCGGCGGAACTGTCGGCCATCTCTACGCCGATCATCAGGCCAGGATTCCAGTGCTGGAGTTGCCGGGCCGCCTGTGCTGCCAACTCCTCGCGGTGGACAAGCACGAGAATTTTGCGCTCGAAACCGAGTTGCTCCCGGAGCGTAGCAAATAGGATCGCTTTCCCGAGTCCTGTAGCCAAGACGCCAAGCTGTCGATTGCACTTGGCGTCCAGCGCGTCACGGACCTTGCTGAAAAACTCCTGCTGGTATGGCCTGAGTTTCATCGTTTACCTGTCCACCGGAACCTTGCGTTCCCACACTCGAATTGCCCCATTGCCGACGATCTGCTCTGCTGCCTTGTGACTTGAGCGCACGTTGGCTCCGATAGCCTTCTCGTTGGCAATCAGGAACTCGGGCTTGAGTCGTGTAATATCGCTCAATTCCCATTTCCACACTGAGCGGAAGGAAGTACCTGCCACAGTAGGCACCGTGGACGGAAGAATCACCGGAGGCGCTTCGACATGAGCAGCCTCTTCGAGAATCTGCTCTGCCGCCACAGAATCGCCCTCTACCTGCGCCGCCTGAGCCTCGGCAAGCAATCGGGCCTCCTCGGCTTTGCGGGCCTCCTCCTGAGCCTTTAACGCGGCTTCCCGGCGCTTACGCTCTTCCTCTGCCGCGAACTGCTCCCGCTCCCGCTTGAGTCGGGTAACTTCCCCGTCAATGGGATCGAGGTATTGTTTGCGGATCGCCGTCGCCGTCCGGTGCGCCTTGAAGAGCCTATCGATGAAGGGCTTCATCAAGTCCTCAATTTCCTCGCTCACCGACTTGAGCGCCTGGACCTGCTCGCTGGCCGAGACGAACGCCGTTGCATCAGATACGGTGATCTGGCCACGGTTGTCGCGTTGGAACACGGTGATGGCTTTCGACTGCGCCACCAAGGCCGTGCTCATCGCTACGTTTGTCTCCATCTCCGGCAGGCTAGCAAAGAACTCTTCGAGCGTGGTGCGGATGTCTGTCTGGAGGTTGGTTATCTGCGATTGAATCGTGAGTGCTGTCGTCGCCATGATTATTGTGTCCTTCCGAACTCACCGTGGAGTTCTGCTGATGCTGTGACGTAAAGCTGGTGTGCCTCTTCAGGGGTTTTACGATAGCCTAAGAAAGTCGATACTCCCTCTTTCTTAATTCGAGCCATGTAAAGTCCGCTTTTCTTATGCAACGTAACTCCCTTGAATCCACTTTGGTTGTCCGTGCGCCGCTTCTGGTTATAGCGATTCTGGTTAGGCGTTGCGATTCGCAAATTACCGCGTCGATTGTTCAGCGTAGCTCGATTGGCATGTTCACCCTGCCGCCGATCTCCTCGATTTAACCCAAGGATGACGCGGTGCATTTGTAAAATGTGATGACTTCCCCCATCCCGCGGTTCGCCTTTCATGGCGTAATAGCTTTGGGTGTGATGATTCCACTGCGCATACCAACTACCCATTGATACGATCCAGTCATAATCCTTAGCATCAACTTTCGAGAATTGACCGCAAGTGAGTGGGATGAGACGATAATCTGTAGATGGAAGGGTCACAGGCGCTACCTCCAATAGCGTTTGGGCTTGTCCGGTGCTGATTACACCTGACTCTTCCATTATATTCCAGCCTTGAGCAAACCGTTGTTCAATCTCCAGTACACGGTCGCCAGCGAAGCTAAAAAAATCTTTTCATCCATGCGGTTTTCGTGAGGCTCTACCGAATAGTAGCGACCCGCCTGATTAGGCGTTTCGGAAAGATAAACAGCCATTCTTTTGATTGGCATATTTACGCTTTCCGCGTGATTCCTGAAGGCTATCGCCTGAGCTGCTGTTTGAATCGCGTGAGACGGTTCTTTGCTCACTGTCGTCTTGATTTCAACGACCGCCATTGCCAAACCGTCCCCCTCTCCGATGACTCCATAGCGATCAACCTTCATGGCGAACAGGCAACCATTAACTCGCAAGCCGATAGGCACTTCACACGAGGTTAGATCAGACTGGAAATGCATATCTTCACAGAACTGCTTCCAACCGAGAACCCGATTATGGTAGGCCGGATAATTGACCAAATCAGCCAAGTCGAGTTCGTTTTCTTCTAACCAAAGCGTATAGTCGTGTACCTTCGTGCCGAGCACAGCCTTGGCTGCCCACGCTTCGGCTTCCTTGGCGCTCTGCGGCTCCCGTGCCAGTCCAGCCAGTTGAAGCACCTGGGTCAGTGAGAATGGAACGCGCTCGCCCTTCAGCGTGTAGTAGTGGGCAGGATTGCCCTTGTCGTCCTTCTCGTGGAACTCCATGCCGTCTTGCGGGAAATAAACTTCCATCATGCGCTCACTTTCCGTGCTGCCAGCATCGCATCGGCTATCGCGTAGCAAAGTTTCGCCGTGTGCAGGTCGTGGTTCCCACCCACCTGCACCTGTGGATCGGCTAGCATCCCCGTCAGAGCCGCTATTGCTATGCGATCTCGCAGGTTGATGGGCTCCGATACTGGTTCCGTCTTGTACTCGAACATCTTCAACCTCAATCTTTCGGATGGTGAATTTCCCTTTGATTGCCTTGGTAAAGTACGAATCGGGGAATGGTACACGGAAGAGCGATATGAACTTATCTTCCGGCACTCCGCTGTATTCGTATTCCCCAGACTTATTGAATCGTGTGCGGAGCGTGCCGGTTACTGCATCGTAACCGGCAGCCACGATGTTCTTTCCGCGAGGCAAACTTCGCATCTGCACGGGCTACACCTTGACGAACGGGAACTGATCGGGGAACGGTTTCACGTTCACCTTGAACCAATGCCCCTTGCTCTCGGCTCCGAGAAACGCTGTGTGCATCTCCGGCGTAATGCCGCCATAGTGATATTCCAAGTACGGTACGCCTTCCGCAGCCGCACGCTTGCTGGGATGGAAGCGGATGCCCAACGGCTTCTCCGCATCGGCCTCCCAGCCAATTTCCTTGATCTGACTACTTGTTACAGGTGTCCATTCCATTCGCGGGTTCCTTCCTACTGCTTCTGTTGGTGAAAGCGGAATTCCGAGTCGATAGCATCCAACACATCTTGGAACCTCGACTTGGGGATGTTGTCACGATGGCAAGTCAGGCCGATCCGCTCCAGCTCGGCTTTCACTTCGTCATCGCTAAGGCCGACGGACTTCTGGATAGCGAAAAGCATCCGGCGCTGCTTCTCGGTGATGCTTGGCTCGGCCTGCACTTCGCCCTGCGGTGCCTCGTGCTGGAACGGGGAGGCGTTTACAGGCTCCGCTGGCGCTTGGGTGGTGGGTTGGGCGTTCCGCTGGCTACGGGGCCGTATATCGGGCTCTGCGGAGTGCGATATTACACTCGGAGCCGTATCCACTTGCCCTTGGACCACTACGCCGTCATCGCGGGTGATAGTCGTCTGCTCAACAGGGGCAGGATGACCAGGACGGTTCTGCGGTTCTTCCCACTGGTTTCCGCGTGGTTCGCTGGCTACGCCCTGGTCGCGGAACGTATCGACTTCCGTTTCGTCCAGCATCCCAAGGCCGCAGATGGAAAGCGTGACCCGGCGCTTGGCCTTAGTCTCACAGCGCATCATCAAATTTGCCAGATCGTCGCCCTTTTTCCCGGCTACGTTGACGGCTCCGGTAGCAGAGTCAGTGCGTCCATCCCGGTCCGCTGCATCGGCTACGACTACGATCAAGTCGCCTATCTGCTTCGGGTCAACTTTGGTGATGGAGACGCCATGAATCTTGCGAAGCTGCTCTGTACAGTCCTTCTTCGCATAGAGTTGCAGTTTGCCGTTCAGGACGATGTAGGAGAACGGCTGCGTAAGTGGATTGAGCTTGAGCGAAGTGCAGACGGCGTTGTAGTAG
>CAILAZ010000110.1 GCA_903832295.1 uncultured Acidobacteriota bacterium | reverse complement strand
CGGATCACGAATGGCCTTTGGCCTTTTCGATTCTGGAGAGGTGCTGGTGGTTGGCGCGAAGTCTTTGGGAAGCAGGATCAGGACGTGGAAGATTATGAAGGAGGACGGAAGCTCGCTTCGCGACCTTCCGATGGGCCAGGAGAATGTGAAGGAAAAGAACTTAAGCGAAAAGGAGGTCTGGGCTGCCTTCATGGAGTTGCGTGGGGAGGTGGATTTCGTTCCGTATCGCGGCCATCTCCTGATGACGGAGACCAATACAGATACCCCCGTCGTCGAAATCGGCGAAGGCGGCATCCTCCGCAGTGTCAGGTTAAAACTGCCGGAGGGATTGCATATAGGGCACATCATCCCTTCGTCTAAGGGGACTTTGCTGGTGGCCCTGGGAAAGAGCGGCGACTTCCCATTCGACCTGTCGCCCGCCGGACAGCCTGGTGCGAAACTCCCCAAGGTGTTTTCGGAGACTCACCTTGCAGAATTCGATTGGGAGACCGGTGAATTACTGCGATACATCAACATGGGAGCCGGGCATTATTTCGATTCGATTGCGTGCGAGTTCGCGGGAGTGTACTACGTACTCAGCGTCGATACCAAGAGTGGCAGCCTGCAGATCGAAAAGGCCACCACACATTAGAAGCGGTCTCAACCCTGGAGGGAATGCTCCTGAGGGAGAGCCACACCTCCGACCTGTCTTCCAAAGTCATCTGCAACAAAACAAACCGGAATACGTTTCAAGGGGGTGAGGGTACACCCCTTCAAACTGCAATACCTGAACAGGAAGACACAAAGCAGCGCTACCGTAACCTCCACAACCTCAATCAGTTCCGTACGCTACGCAACTTGTGCTATTCTCCCTCCGAATCCCTTCATGAAGGTGCCAAGTGCTCAGGGAACTGCGGGTTGAAAACTACGCCGTTATCGACAACGTGGTGGTTGAGTTTGGAGCGGGGCTGAACCTGCTCACCGGCGAGACCGGCGCGGGCAAGTCCATCCTCATCGACGCCCTGGCACTGCTGCTCGGTGAAAAAGCCTACAGTGACGTCATTCGCCACGGCGCGGAGAAAGCCACCGTCGCTGCCGTCTATGAGAGCGACGACCCGGCAATCGCCGATGTGCTCGAGGCCAACGGCATCGACGGCGCGGGTTCAGAGATTATCCTGCGGCGCGACATCCAGGCCAACGGCAAGGGCCGCGTCTTTATCAACAACCAGGCCGCCACCGTGGCCGTGCTCAAGGCGCTGGCCCCGCGGCTGGCGATTGTCCACGCCCAGAACCAGGCAATCCTCATGTTTGATCCTCCTGAGCGCCTCGCCCTGCTGGATGCCGCTGCCGGAGTGAACCTGGGCGCGGTCGGCGAGGCCTTCGCACGCTGGCGCGAGGTCTCCCACCGCATCGCCGAACTCGAGAAGGGCGAGCAGGAGAAGCTGCGGCTGGTGGATCTGTGGAAGTTCCAGTTGAAGGAGATACAGGAATCCGCCCCGGTTGCCGGTGAAGATCAGAAACTGGAAGCCGAGAAGCGCGTGCTGGCAAATTCCGAGCGGGTGTACGGAGCGGCGATTGGTGCCTTCGACGTGCTCTACGAAGTCGAGGAGTCGGCGATTGCGCGCCTGCGTGCGGCCACCAAACACCTGGAAGAGCTCTCGCGCTTCGACGAGCAGTTTAAGGAAGCGCTCGGACAGCTTGAAAGCGCGCGCATTACGGTGGAGGACGTTGCCACCACCCTGCGCGACTTCGCGGACAAGATGGACGCCTCTCCCGAGCGCCTGGCCGAGGTGGAAGACCGGCTGGCGGTGCTCGACAAGCTGCGCCGCAAGTACGGCAAGACGCTGGACGACGTGCTCGCCTTCCAGCAGGATGTGGCCGGCAAGTTAAGCGACGTGGAGAACAAGGACGAACTGCTGGCCGGGCTTCGCAAGCAACTGGCCTCGGCGGCGGCAAAGTACCTGGACGAGGCCCGCGGGTTGAGCAAGCGGCGCTACGAGATGGCGCGGAAGCTGGAAAAGACGGTGGAAGGCGAGATCAACGATCTGGCGATGAAGGCCAAGTTCAAGATCGAGGTCTCAGGCTCCGACGAGGAAGGGAACTGGACCGCCGCAGGATTCGACCATGTGGCCTACCTCATCTCAACCAACCCCGGCGAACCGATGGCTCCGATCGAGGAGATCGCCTCCGGCGGCGAACTCTCGCGCGTGATGCTGGCGCTGAAGGCGAGCGTGGAGGCCGGAAGGCTGCACAGCAAGGGCTCGGACGCGCAGCGCTCGCTGGTCTTCGATGAGATCGACACCGGCATTGGCGGGCGGGCGGCGGACGCGGTGGGCAAGAAGCTCAAGGCGCTCTCGCGGACCAAGCAGGTTCTCTGCATCACCCACCTTCCGCAGATCGCGTCGTTCGCTGACCGGCACTTCCTCATCGAAAAGCACGAGAGCGGAGGGCGTACAAAGACCACCGTGCGGCCGCTGTCAGCCGAGGAGCGCCGCAGCGAAATCGCCCGCATGTTGAGCGGAGCCAGTGTCACCGAGGCGAGCCTGCAGAATGCCGAGCAA
Source organism: uncultured Acidobacteriota bacterium (assembly GCA_903832295.1). Classification (GTDB taxonomy): domain Bacteria; phylum Acidobacteriota; class Terriglobia; order Terriglobales; family Acidobacteriaceae; genus TOLSYN. Next base: position 39,090 of record CAILAZ010000110.1, on the reverse strand, counting down.
CTGTTAAAGACCAACGCCTAGGGCCCATTCCAGACGCTCTGAATGTCAGGGTGTTTCCAGCTACCGAAAGGGCTGCCCACCGTGTTCTCCGGGCATCTCACCTGCTAGGATCATGTGAGCACATTACGCGGAAGCGCGCTTCGCCTTGAGTTTTGGGCTGCCGGATGACGCTTTCCGCATTTCTATGGGTTGCTGTGGTGGAAAGCGGCGTCCCTCCATAGACTTGAAGATTGCGAAGTGCGGCTCCATTGCAACACTTTGGAAACTTGATGGCCGTCCGTGAATCTAAATTCTTATGACAGAGATGACCGAAGCTAAAACCCTCCTTCTCCTCAAGCCGCGCGGATTTTGTGCGGGCGTCGTGCGCGCCATTGATATCGTGCGCATCGCTCTCGAAACTTTCGGTCCTCCAATCTATGTCCGCAAGGAAATCGTCCACAACAAGTATGTTGTGGAGGACCTGAAGGGCAAGGGCGCCATCTTTGTCGATGACGTGGAAGAAGTTCCCAACGGCGAGCGCATCATCTACAGCGCACACGGGGTAGCGCCCTCGGTGCGCGAAGCTTCCAAGCTGCGCATGCTGCGCGTGATCGACGCAACCTGCCCGCTGGTCACCAAGGTGCACGTCGAGGCGATCCGCTTCGCCAAGGACAATTACTCCCTCATCCTCATCGGCCATTTGAATCACGATGAAATTGTTGGAACGCTCGGCGAGGCTCCCGACGTTACCCAGGTGGTCAGCAATGCCGAGCAGGTAGCCACCATCGTGGTGCCTGATCCCAACCGCGTTGCCTACCTCACCCAGACCACGCTTTCGCTCGATGAGGCGAAGGACATCATCGAGGCGCTGAAGGCTAAATTCCCCAATATTCGCGGCCCTCACGCGCAGGATATCTGCTACGCCACCGAGAATCGCCAGGTCGCGGTGAAGAACGTTGCCGAGCAGGCCGACCTGGTTCTGGTCGTCGGATCGCCCAACAGCTCCAACTCCAACCGGCTTGTCGAGGTTGCGGGAAATCTGGGCACCAACTCGTTTCTTATTGACACCTGCCGGGACATAGATGAGAAATGGTTGGAGGGTGTTAAAACCGTAGCCCTGACCGCGGGAGCCTCGGCCCCGGAAATCCTTGTCCAGGAAGTAATGACCTTCCTTGGCCAGAAAGGATTTTCCAACGTGCGCGAGGTCGAGGTGATGCCGGAACACGTGCGGTTCGCGTTGCCCCCGGAGATTGTTGCCGCAATCGGTGCCGCTCCCGAAGCACCCGCGGTGGAGTAAGAATTCATGGACGCAAGTTCAGCGCAGTCAACTGCGATTCGGTTCGGAAAGATCTCGGGACTTGGTGCGCGGCTGAAGAGTTCGATCAAGGCGGCGCAGGAGTTCCTATTTGCCAGGCAGCATGAGGATGGTTGGTGGTGCGGCGAATTGGAAGCCGATACCACTCTCGAGTCCGACTACATCTTTCTCCACACCGTTCTCGGAACCCGCGACGAACGCCGCTTCCAGCAGTGCGCGCAGGAAATTCTGCGCCACCAGAACGCAGACGGCGGCTGGCCCATCTACCAGGGTGGCCCCTCCAACATCACGGCCAGCGTCAAGGCATACTTCGCGCTCAAGATGTGCGGCTACCTGCCAGGCGACCCGCGTATGGCGAGCGCCCGCGAACTCATCCTCTCGCTCGGCGGCGTGCCCGCCTGCAACACCTTCAGCAAGATCTATCTCTGCGCCCTCGGCCAGTATGACTATGACGCCGTGCCGGCCATTCCGCCGGAGATCGTGCTCTTCCCCAACTGGTTCTGGTTCAACATCTACGAGATCTCCTCCTGGTCGCGGGCCATCCTCATTCCGCTCTCCATCTGCTACGCCAAAAAACCGTTCAAGAAGATTCCCGACGAGTGGAACATTGACGAGCTCTTCCCCGACGGTCGTCACGGCACATCGCTGCGCCTCAAGTGGGATAAAAAGCTCATCGGTTGGCGCAACTTCTTCCTCGTGCTGGACCGCCTCTGCCACGCCTTCGAGCGCGTTCACGTTCGCCCGCTGCGCTCTGTGGCCCTCAAAGCCGCTGAGAAGTGGATGCTCGAGCGCTTTGAGCTCAGCGACGGACTGGGCGCCATCTATCCCTCGATTCTCAACTCCATCATTGCCCTGCGCTGCCTTGGCTACTCGCTCGACGATCCCCAGGTGATTCGCGCCCTTGATGAGTTTGAGCGTCTTGGCATCGAGGAAGGGGACACCTTCCGCATGCAGCCCTGCGTTTCTCCAGTGTGGGACACCGCATACGCCCTCTTCGCCCTCGGCGAGAGCGGCGTCGATCCCACCGACCCTCACATGGTGAAGGCCGCCGAGTGGATGCTGAAGAAGCAGAACCGGCGCAAGGGCGACTGGTCCGTAAAGGTCCCCAACGCCGAGCCCGGTGGCTGGTACTTCGAGCACAACAATGAGTTCTATCCGGACGTCGATGACACCGCACAGGTGCTCCTCGCGCTCAACCACATTGAGACCAAGGACGCGCGCTTCCAGGGCGAAGCGGTCGAACGTGGCATTGCCTGGGAACTGGCCATGCAGTGCAGGAATGGCGGCTGGGCGTCCTTCGACAAAGACAATGACCGCATGGTCTTCCAGTACGTTCCCTTTGCCGACCACAATGCCATGCTTGACCCGGCGACGGTCGATATCACGGGCCGCGTGCTGGAGTGCCTGGCCGCGCACGGTTTTACCCTCAAGGACCAGCCCGTGCGGCGCGCCATCGAATTCATCCGCAAGGAGCAGGAGCCTGACGGCTCGTGGTTCGGGCGCTGGGGTGTCAACTACATCTACGGGACCATGTGCGTCCTGCGCGGTCTTGAAGCTATCGCCTTTGACAATCACGACGCCATGGTGCAGCAGGCAACCGAGTGGCTGCGCATGATGCAGAATCCCGATGGCGGCTGGGGCGAGACCATCGGCTCCTATGACGACGTGAACCAGAAGGGTGTGGGCATCAGCACTGCCTCGCAAACTGCCTGGGCTGTGCTCGGACTCATGGCCGGAGGCGATTTCCGCTCGGACTCGCTTGCCCGCGGCATCGCCTATCTCATGGATACCCAGCAGGCCGACGGCGGCTGGAGCGAGGTGCCTTACACCGGCACCGGATTCCCCCGCGTCTTCTACCTCAAGTATCACTCGTACCCGTGGTATTTCCCGCTGATGGCGCTGGCCCGGTACTCTCGCGGCCAGGGTGAGCCGGCTTAGGGCTGGCGACTGCGGGCGCAGCAAGCCCTTACGCGCAGCCTGGAAGGGCTGCGTTTATCTTTTCGGAGAGAGACGTGAGAGCATTCGTCACCGGAGCAACAGGATTCGTAGGCAGTCATGTCGCCCGCCTGCTGCATGAGCGCGGAGCACATCTCCGCCTCCTCGTCCGCAAGGGCAGCCGCAGAGACAATCTGGAGGGCCTGCGCGCCGAGCTCATCGAGGGTGACCTCACCGACGCCGCCTCTCTGCGCAAGGGCATGGAGGGATGCGGAGCAGTCTTTCACGTCGCCGCCGACTACCGCCTCTGGATACGCGATCCCAAGCCCATGTACGCCGCCAACGTCGATGGCACCGTCGCCGTGATCGAGGCTGCCCAGGCCGCTGGCGTGCGCCGTACCGTCTATTGCTCGTCGGTTGCAACCCTTGGATTCGGATATGACCGCAAGTCCGTCACCGAAGACACTCCTGTGCATGAGGCCGACATGATCGGCCACTACAAGCGCTCAAAGTACCTCGCCGAGCGCAAAGCAGTGGAAATGGCTGCCCGTGGCGCAGAGGTGGTCATCGTCAATCCCAGCACCCCCATCGGCGAGCAGGACATCAAGCCCACTCCCACCGGCCGCATCGTCCTCGACTTCCTTCTCGGCAACTTTCCCGCCTACATGGAAACCGGAATGAACCTGGTCGATGTTCGCGACGTAGCCCACGGCCACCTATTGGCCTTTGAGAGAGGCCGCCGCGGAGAGCGCTATATTCTGGGTGGAGAAAATCTGACTCTGAAGCAGATTCTCGACACCCTGGGCGAACTCACTGGTCTGCCCTCGCCTTCCATGAAGGTTCCACACGCCGTCGCCATGGCTTTTGCCGCTTTCGATCAAACCTTCAACGGTTACTTGAGGAATCGCGAGCCAAGAGCAACCGTGGAAGAGGTTCGTATGGGCAAGAAGTTCATGTGGGTGAATTCCTCCAAGGCGGAGCGTGAGCTGGGATACACCCATTCCAGTGCCCGAGAGGCCCTCAGGCGCGCCGCCGAGTGGTTCGTGGCGCACGGCTATGCGCCGGCGTATGAGGCTGCATGTCCCAAAGCGTAGGCGCAAGCCCGGTGCAGTTTGGATTCGTCGCGGCGCTGGAGCGCGAAGTGGCTGGACTGGTGCGCGGATGGAGCGTAGCCGACGCGCGCATCGGGAATCGTCCCGGCCGAATCTACTACTCTGGCTGCGCAGCCCTCATCTGTGCTGGCACAGGAGTGGAACGCGGATACGCAGCTGCGAAAGAACTCGTTGAGAAGTTCTCCCCGAGAGTGATAATTTCAATAGGCTTCGCTGGGTCATGCGCGGCGGAGTTGGCGCCTGGCACTATCGTGGTGCCCGCGACGTTGGAGGAGGCATCGACCCGTAAATTGTTTCACTGTCTTTTCGGATCCGGGAAGGTGGTAACGCTGGACCGGGTTGCCGGGAAGGCGATGAAGCAGGAAGCGGCTCTGCAATTTGGCGCGTTGGCCGTTGATATGGAAGGCGCGGGTGTGGCCTCGGCCGCGGAGGAATTCGCAAGAGAGTTCTCTGCGATCAAGGTCATCTCCGATGGAGCAGACGAGGATCTCGGCTTCCTTGCAGATTTTGTGAAGGCTGATGGATTTGAGACCGGCCGATTTGTGGCGCACATAGCCCTCAGGCCATATTTATGGCCGGCGGTGGCGGCCTTGCAGCGGAATAGTAAACTGGCATCTGCGGCGCTTGAGAGCGCGGTCGCCGAGTGCTTAAGCGACTGGCGGGGCTTCACGGCGAAGTATTCGTCTGCCGCACAGTTGCGATGAAAGCGAGTCGTTGAGAAGAATGGCCGTAATCCCCCAAGTCAGGCCCCTCGCACCCCGGTCGCAGACCGTCCCTGATCGCATGCTGGCGGCGATCTACTACGGGCAAAATGACATGCGCCTGGAAACAATTCCGGTGCCTGAGATCGGCCCCGGCGAGCTGCTCGTCCGTATCCACACCTGTGGAATTTGCGGGACCGACCTGAAGAAAATTGAAACCGGCTCACACTCCGCCCCACGGGTCTTCGGGCATGAGATGACCGGAATTGTGGTGGCTTGCGGTGCCGGGGTAACGAAATTTGCCGAGGGCGACCGCGTGATGGTCTTCCATCACGTTCCCTGCGGCAGTTGTTATTACTGCCAGAGGAAAGTCTTCTCCCAGTGCCCTGTTTATAAGCAGGTAGGCACCACTGCCGGCTTCGGAGAGCCCTCCGGAGGCGGATTCTCCGAATACATCCGCGTGATGGATTGGATCGTGCAAAAAGGCGTCATCGCCATTCCGGATTCCGTCAGTTACGAGCAGGCCTCGCTCATCGAACCGGTCAACACCGTCTGGAAGGGAATCGACAGCCTGGCCGTGCAACCGGGAGAAACTGTGCTCGTCATCGGCCAGGGGCCTATCGGGCTCCTGCTTGCCAGATTGGCCCAACGTGCGGGTGCAAATGTAATTACTTCCGATTTGTTCCCTCAGCGGCTTACAATTGGGAAACGTTACGGAATAACAGATTCAATCGATGCGTCCCGCGTGGACGTGGTAAAGGCTATACGCGAAAGAACGGAAGGCCGGGGTGCTGACGCGGTAATTCTCGCGGTTGGCGGAAGTGCTTTAATCCGGCCTGCAATCGATGCAGCACGATTCGGTGGGCGGGTTTTGTTGTTTGCGCAGACGGTTCGTGGCGAGGTTATGATTGATCCCGCCTCGGTTTGTGTGGACGAGAAAACGTTGCTGGGTTCCTACAGCGCGTCCGTGGAACTGAACGAAGAAGTTGCTCAATTTGTCTTCAGTGGCCAGATGGATCTGGCGGGGCTGTACAGTCACCGCTTCCCATTGCAGCAGTCGCTGGACGCGTTGAGATTAGCTGCACATCCGCAGCCGGATACGATGAAGATCGCGATTCAGCCGTGCAGCGTCTGGGAAGGATAGCAGAGTGAACAAACAGATGACGGCAGCAGTCCTCTACGGAAAAGAGGATGTGAAGATCGAACGGGTACCGATTCCGGAGCTGGAAAAAGGAGAGGTACTGATCCGCGTTCAGGCTGCGCTGACCTGTGGCACTGACCTGAAAGTGTATCGCCGGGGATATCACGCCAAGATGATTGTTCCACCGGCCCTGTTCGGGCATGAGTTTGCCGGCGTCATCGAAAAGGTGGGCCCCGGAGTTAAGAATTTCATGGTGGGGCAGCGCGTCGTTGCGCTCAACTCCGCTCCCTGCGGTCAGTGTTTTTATTGCAAGAAGCACCAGGAAAATCTCTGCGAAGACCTGCTGTTCAACAACGGCGCGTACGCGGAGTTCATTCGCGTCCCGCGCCGCATCGTTGAAAACAACATGCTGGTCATCCCCAAAGAAATCAGCTTCGAAACCGCCGCCCTCACCGAGCCCCTGGCTTGCGTGCTCCGCGGCCTGCATGAAACCGGCGTGGAGATCGGCGAAACCGTCACCGTCATCGGCGCCGGACCCATCGGCCTCATGTTTATGCAGGTGGCCCACATCATGGGCTGTGACGTTATTGCCGTCGTCAAGCATGACGAGCAGGTCAGTTCGGCAAAACACGCCGGGGCCAGCAAGGTCGTGCAGTTTCCCAAGGTTGCCAATCCCATTGAGGCCGTGCGCGACATGACCTCCGAGCGTCGCGGCTCTGACGTCGTGATTGAAGCCGTTGGCCGTCCAGAAGCATGGGAGTGGGCCATTGACATGGTGCGCAAGGGCGGCACCGTGAACCTCTTTGGCGGATGCGCCAAGGGCACTCGTGTTCAACTGAACACCGAGCGTCTGCACTACTCAGAGATCACTCTCAAGGCCACGTTCCATCACACGCCTGACACCGTGCGGCGCGCTTTCGCGCTCATCGCCGAACGCAAGATCAAAGGTGCCGATTACATCACCGGAGAAGCCCCCCTCTCCAAGCTGCAATCCGTTCTGCGGGAGATGTTGACTCGCGGCGGCGAAATCAAAACCGCTATCATTCCCGGGCACTGATAAGGGAAGACGATTGACGTCACTCGTGTCCAGCACAGGTCCCAACGGCGCCGGTTCTTCCGGCGCCAATCCAACTCCATCCACCGTCGAGCAACTTCTGGCGCGTGGCTGGGCCAGTCTTCCTCCGCACTACGCAATTCCCGCCACCGCCCCGTCGCTGGCTGAAGCGCGCTCCTATTGCTTGCGCCTGGCCACCTCGCACTATGAGAATTTTTCCGTCGCCACCTGGTTCCTGCCCCGGCACCTGCACCAGCATTTCTTCAACATCTACGCCTATTGCCGCATCTCTGACGATCTAGGCGACGAAGTCGGGGATGCCCAAGTCGCGCTCGCGCTCCTCAATCGCTGGCAAGAGGAGTTGGACGAAACCTATCGCGCGCTGGGGACCGGCGCGCAATCCACCGTCCGGCATCCAGTCTTCGTAGCTTTGACGGAGACAATTCAGGCCTTCGACATTCCGCGCCATGAGTTCAGTGATCTCCTCACTGCCTTCCGTCAGGACCAGGTCGTCACCCGCTATCAGACATTTGATGATCTGCTGGCCTATTGCAGAAATTCGGCAAATCCCGTCGGCCATCTCGTCTTGTTCCTTTGCCGTTACCGTGATGAAGAGCGCCGCCGTCTTTCTGATTTCACCTGCACCGCGCTCCAGCTTGCGAATTTCTGGCAGGACGTAGCCGTCGATTGGAAAAAGGGCCGCGTCTATCTTCCGCTCGAGGATCTCCGCCGCTTCGGAGTCAGCGAAGAGCAGATTGCCCGGGCCAGCTTCAACACCCAGTTTCGAGACCTTATGCGCTTTGAAGTCGAGCGTGCCAGGGAGTGGTTTGAACGTGGTCTGCCGCTGGTGAAGATGGTGAACCGTTCGCTGGCGCTCGATCTTGAGCTGTTCAGCCGGGGAGGGCTGGCAATTTTGCAAGCCATTGAGAAACAGGATTACAACGTGCTCGCTCGCCGCCCCAGTCTCAGCAATCTGCGCAAGGCCGGGCTGGCTCTTCGCGCACTTGCCTCACGCATCGCCCTGGGGCGGGCCGGATGAACAACGCCACCCTTCAGCCCTCCCAGATGCAGTTGACCACCGCCTACAGCGTGTGCCGCCACATCGCCCGCTCATCGGCCAAAAATTTCTATTACGGTTTCATGCTGCTTCCGGTGCGCAAGCGCAATGCCTTGAGTGCCGTCTATGCCTTCATGCGCCATGCTGATGATCTCAGTGACGATCCCGGCATGACCCCGCAGGAGCGGCGCTCCAAGCTTGCGGACTTCATCGAGTCCTATCATCGCTCAGTCGAGACCGGGCGCACCGACGACCCCGTCTTCCTCGCCCTGCTTGACTCGCAGCGCCGCTACAGCATCCCCATGGAACTGCTCGACCAGCTCGTCGCCGGCACCGGAATGGACGTTCGCGACGGCGGTGCGCAGCCCAACCAACTGCTCGTCGTCTATCCCACATTTGACGATCTCTACAACTATTGCTATCACGTGGCCTCCGTCGTCGGACTCGTCTGTATCCGCATTTTTGGCTATCGTGACCCTGCGGCCGAAGGCTACGCCGAGCATCTCGGCATTGCCTTCCAGCTCACCAACATCCTTCGTGACGTAAAGGAAGACGCCGCCATGGCGCGCATCTATCTTCCGCAGGAGGACCTCGAGCGCTTCGGCGTCTTGCCCGAGGAGCTTGGTGCGGGCGTTCCCATGGAGAAGCTCCAACCCCTGCTGGCCTTCCAGGCTGCGCGCGCCCGCGAGTTCTACACCTCCGCCCAGCAACTCCTTCCCCTCATCGATGAGGTTAGCCAGCCCGCCCTCTGGGCGATGGTGGAAATCTACCGCGGAATTCTTGACCGTATCGAACTCAAGAAGTACGACGTCTATTCTGAGCGCGTGCGCCTTTCGCTGCGCGATAAGTTGAAGGTGCTTGCCGCGGGATTCTGGAAACGACTGACGTGAGTGCGCAGGGCGCGAAAGCGAAACCCACGGTAGCCATCATCGGCGGCGGACTTGCCGGAATCGGCTCGGCCTGTGCTCTCGCCGATGCCGGCTACCCGGTAACGCTCTTCGAGCGCCGCCCATTTCTCGGCGGACGCGCCTCTTCGTACGAGCATCCTGGAACCGGCGAAGTGGTGGACAATTGCCAGCACGTTCTGCTCGGCTGTTGCACAAATCTGCTCAATCTCTACGCGCGGCTTGGCGTCGCGGATAAAGTACGCTGGTATAAGCGAATCACGTTTATCGAACCCGGCGGACGCTCCAGCTTCATTGAATCTTCGGCTCTGCCTGCCCCCTTTCATTCAGCAATGTCCTTTCTGAAGTTCAAGCTGCTCTCCACCCGCGACAAGGCCGGAATCGCCCGCGCATTGATCGCGCTCCTGGCCGGAGTGCCGGAGGACAGCAGCGAGGACTTCCTCGCATGGTTGCGCCGCAAAGGACAGACTCAGGCGGCCATCGACCGCTTCTGGGCTCCTGTGCTCATCAGCAGCCTCAATGAAGAACTCGACAAGTCGTCGGTCCGCTACGCGGCCATGGTCTTTCGCGATGCTTTTCTCAAGTCGGCGGAAGCCGGGCGCATGGGTGTGCCCACCGCTCCTCTCTCGGAAATCTACGGTGTCGCTGCTGATTACATCCGCGCCCGTGGCGGCGAAGTGCGGCTCCGCAGCGGAGTAGAGGCCGTGGAATTCAGCGACTCTTCGGTCACCGTGCGTGCAGAGGACCGTGACTTCCATCTGGACTATGCAATCAGCGCGCTTCCTTTTCACGCGCTCTCGCGCATCCTGCCGCAGGGCGCGGCGAGCGAGGCTTTACAGGGAAAACTCAGTCACCTGCGAACCGTGCCAATCACCGGCATCCATCTCTGGTTTGATCGTGAGATCACCCCCCTGGAGCACGCCGCTTTGCTCGACCGGAACATCCAGTGGATGTTTCAGAAGTCCAAGATCATTGCGAAGAAAAGAGAAGGCACCGGGAGCTATCTCGAACTCGTGGTGAGTTCCTCAAAGTCCACGCTGGAGATGGGCCGCGCTGAGATCATTGAACTCGCCATGAAAGAGCTGGCGGAGTTCTTTCCCTCCGTGCGTCAGGCCACGCTCATAAAGGCTACGGTGATTAAGGAAGTTCACGCGACCTTTGCTCCCGCCCCGCTCAGCGAGCAGTTCCGCCTCTCTCCCGCCACTCCGTGGCCCCGCCTGTTTCTCAGTGGTGATTGGACCAAGACCGGATGGCCCTCCACCATGGAGGGTGCCGTACGCGCCGGATATCTCACCGCCGAAGCGCTCGCTCTTGCCTCCGGAGACGCTCGCAAATTCCTCGTTCCAGACTTGCCGCCCCAGGGACTCATGCGACTGTTCCCGTCCTGAGCGGACCAGCAGCCCGTGTAAATCTCACGCGCGTTCCGCAAATCCTTCCGCCGTCAAACCATACTGTGCTCTCGCTCGCCCTGCATTCCATGGCTGCTGGAACGGCAGCCGTCTTGCACTACCGCTGGTCGAGGAGAAATCGCATGAAGAAGACTCTTAGCCTTGGAACGCTCTTGCTGGGATGCTGTCTCGCGGCTTCCGCGCAGATGGGCAGCACTCCGAACCAGACGCCTCCGGCGTCCACTCCGTCCACCTTCCCCCAGGATCAGACCGGTCAGGCTCCAGCCAATCCATCCACTCCGGCGGACCCATCCGCGCTGCCGCCAGACACCAGTGCCTCGGGACAGATGTCGCGCGACCACGCCAGCCAGGCCAGCAACTCGCAGACCACGACCGTGGAAGGCTGTCTCAGCCAGTCCTCGGATGGCAATTTCACTCTTGCTGACAATTCAGGAAACAGCTTCCAACTGCGCGGCGATATCTCGCAGCTAAACAGCTTCATCGGAAAACAGGTAAGGGTTGATGGCATCTCGATTCCCAGCAGCGGAGCGGGTGCTGGCGCAATGTCGTCCTCTACCTCCTCCACCTCCACCAGCCCGACCGGTGCTGCTGCCACGCAGCAGTTGAGCGTCAGCAATGTCCACAAGGTCGCCGACTCTTGCTCCACCAGCAGCAAGTAGCGTCAGCCTGAAATGCAGAGGCCCAGCCATCGGCTGGGCCTCGCGCTTTCTGTGCTTCAATCGTCAGGCGACCTTCATCACATTTCCTGCCTGTGGACCCTTCTGGCCTTCAACGATTTCGAACTCGACTTGATCGCCCTCCTGGAGGCTCTTGTAGCCTTCACTGCTGATTGCGCTGTAATGTACAAACACATCGGGGCCATCCTCGCGTCCGATGAAACCAAAACCTTTGGCGTTGTTGAACCACTTCACGGTTCCCTTGAGACGAGACACTTACTATTCCTCCGAGCGTCTTGCTATCGGCGTGCAGCCGACGGTCTCAACCAGACAAACCTTGCGTGTTCAGGTTTCGGTCGTGCGCTGCTGAACTGCTGTGGGTCAATCCCGTTGTTGACCTGATTTTCACGATTGTCCACCAGTTTCTTAGTGCTGTCAACATGGCACAGATGTTTAAAACACCTTATTTTATGCGGGTTTCAGCAACTCCCATCACCCACCATCAGAGATGCGCAATCAGCTCTTGCGGGTGCTTCCTTTTCCTGAAATATGAAATTTCTGCGCTGCCCAAAGCACTCCCGCAATGGCCTTGCCATCCATGATCTTGCCGCTCATTACCCACTTTACGGCCATCGAGAGCGGCAGCAGTTTACCGGTGATGAACTCGTCTTCTTCCGGAGTTGCTTTGCCCTTACGCAGGTCGCGAGCCGCGAATATCGTCATCGTCTCGTCCAGGAACCCTGGGCTTGCATAATAGTACAGAGCCGGTTTCCACTCAGATGCCGAGTACCCCGTCTCCTCTGCCAGCTCGCGCTTGGCGGCCGTCAGCGCATCCTCGCCCTCGTCAATGCGTCCTGCCGGCAACTCCCACATCTCCTGGTCCGCCGCGTAGCGATACTGCCGGATCAGCAACACCGAAGGCGCAGCCTTCCTCTCATCGAGAGCCAGGATCACCACCGAGCCAGGATGCCGAATAATGTCGCGTCGCACCTTTGCTCCTGAGGGCTCAATGATTTCATAAGTGGTCACCTGGAACACCGGCGCTGAGTACACGACCTTCGAGGAGAGAACCTGAACTTCCTTTGGCGTCTTCGGACTCTTGCGGGTGGTTGCCTTTTTCGGAGCGGTGCGGGAGGGTTTCTTGCTTGCGTTCGCCATGCCGACACTATACACAAATCTTCGCCCTGCCGTGCTACTCTGCTCACGTGAACAGGCTGAAGAGTATCTCATTCGTCGGTGCCGGAGCGCTTGCCAGCGGCCTTGCAAATCTCCTCCACGCGCAGGGACTTCAAATACAGGAAGTCATCGCCCGCGCGAACCCCGCATCCCGCCGCAAGTCCGTCAAGCTTGCGCGCTCCCTGGGGGCCACGGCCACCACGCTGGAGCAGGCGCATCTCGGATGCGACGTCCTCTTCCTTGCCGTCCCCGATGAAGCGGTCTCCCAGCTCTCGCACTCGCTTGCCTCCCGCGCCGTGCTGCCGCCTGTGGTGTTGCACGCCAGCGGCGTCCTCAGCAGCCATGTACTCGCCACTCTCGCCGTTCGCGGCGTGCATACCGGGAGCGCTCATCCCATGATGACCTTCGTCGCCGGAGAAGCGCCCAGCCTCACAGGCGCATGGTTTGCCTTGGAAGGTTCTCCGCGCGCGCTGCAGGCGGCGCGAAAAATTGCAAAGACTCTTGGCGCCCGCAGCTTCGCCATCACCCCCGCCCGCAAAGCCCTCTACCACGCCTTCGGAGCCATGCTCTCCCCCATGCTCGCCGCCGAGCTTGAGGCTGCGGAGCGCCTCGGCAGGCGCGCCGGTATCGCCGCCCGGGATGTGCGCCGCATCATGGAACCCATCGTGCTTCGTACGGTCCACAACCTCTTGCGCAACGGGGCAGGGAAGTCGTTCAGCGGTCCGCTCGCTCGTGGAGACGTCCGCACCGTCGCATTGCACCTCGAGGCCTTGCGTGGCTCTCCTGAGTCCGCCGTGTACCGCGCCCTCATGGAGTATGCCGCCCACACCCTGCCCGTGAAGCGCGGCGATGAGATGAAAAAGCTCCTGCGCGTTGAGCGCAGGAGCCGGGTATGAGTGCTCTGAATTTATCGCATCGGCGTGAACAGGTGTCCCATCTTCTCGCGCTTCGTTTTGAGATATTTCGCGTGTGACGCGTACGCTTCCACATCGGCCGGAACCCGCTCCACCACTTCGATTCCCGCGGCCTCCACGGCGGCCACCTTCTCTGGATTGTTTGAGAGCAGCCGAAGTTTGCGCACGCCCAGCAATTTCAGAATCTCGACCGGCATGTGATACCCGCGGCAATCTGCCTCATATCCCAGCTTCACATTGGCTTCTACGGTATCCAGCCCCTGGTCCTGCAGCTCATAAGCCCGCAGCTTTGCCATCAGCCCAATGCCGCGTCCTTCCTGCTCTTCGTAAATTAGAATGCCCTGTCCCAGTTCGCCCATCTTTGCCAGCGCAAGCTCCAGCTGCTGCCCGCAGTCGCAGCGCATGGAATGGAACACATCTCCGGTCAGGCATTGCGAGTGAATGCGCACCAGCGGAGCGCCCGAATGGATATCGCCAATCACCAGCACCACCGACTCTTCTCGTCGGCGTTCCGTACCATCCGGCGAGCCGGTCGCAGGAGTTCCAGGTACAAAGCCCTCAAATCCAAGTATTCGAAAGTGTCCCCAGCGGGTCGGGAAATCAGCGTCAGCTATCTTCTTGATCGACATCGTATTCACTTCTACAGTATAGACGTTGAAACCCGAGGGCTGAACTCATCGAGAATCATTCCCCTGCATTCCGCAATTCCTTCGGACGGATCAGAACGCTGAGTACAACCGAGCCGGCCAGCACGGCCACAATCACTCCCAGGGCCCAGACCGTTGGAATCTCGAAGTAATTTGCCCCCAGCATCTTCACCCCTATGAACATCAGGATGATCGCCAGCCCGTAGTTGAGTAAGTGAAACAGCTCCATCAGCCCCGCAAGCGCAAAATACAAGGCCCGCAATCCCAGGATGGCAAAAATGTTCGAAGTAAATACCACGTACGGTTGGCGCGTAACCGCCAGCACTGCCGGTATGGAGTCCACCGCAAAAATCACGTCGGTGGTTTCAATCACAATCAGCACCAGTGCCAGCTTCGTAAAATAGCGCACGCCTTTGCGCAGAACCGTAAACGATCCATCCGCAAAGTCATCCGTCAGCCGCAGATGTTTCTGCGCAAACCGCGTGATAAAGCTGTCCGCGGGATTTTCCTCCTCCTCGGACTGGAACAGTAGCTTGATCCCTGCGTACACCAGGAATGCCCCGAACAGATACATGATCCAGTGGAAGCGGTTCAGCAGCGTAACTCCTGCTCCAATGAATAGTGCGCGCATCACCACCGCGCCCAGGATTCCCCAGAACAGCACCTTGTGCTGGAGTTCGGAAGGCACTTTGAAATAGCGGAAGATCAGCAGGAACACAAACAGGTTATCGACGCTGAGTGCCTCTTCCACCAGGTAGCCTGTAATGAACTCCAGGGAAAGCTGCCGGTTCGCATGCACCGCGTCGCCCGTCATGCGATGCCCGTGGAAGTACAGCAGTACGGCGAAGCCTGCGGCAAGCGAAACCCAGAGCACCGTCCACGTAAGCGCCTCGCGAAGGCTCACCGCGTGTGCCTTGCGGTTGAACACTCCCAGGTCCAGCACCAGCATGAACACCACGAAAGTCAGGAACAGGATCCAGAATATTAGGTTCGATGGAGTCTGCATGGCGTTCGCGTTCTCTGTCTGTGAGGTTGGCTGCCCGTTAGGTTGGGCGCGGTAGGCGTCAGTGCGTATTCAGCGCGCGAATGGTCTCCATCACTACGTCGCCCACAATCTGCAAACTTGCCGCGCTGCACTTGTCCGGCGTGTCCTGCGTCGTGTGATGGTAGATGTTATCAAATCCGTAGTTCAGGTCGATGATGTCCGCCACTGGAATCCCTGCATCGCGAAAGGGAAGGTGGTCGTCCATGATTCCATTGCTGGTCGCAAAAAAATGCGTCTGCTGATGCGTCCGTTGCGCTGCCCGATAGACAACATCCAGCAGCCATGGTGTGGAGTTCGTATCCCGGAATACGTCCAGGTCCTTGTCTCCGATCATGTCCAGCAGCAGGAACGCCTTGATCTTCGCTGCCGTGCCGTCGCCTTCCCAGCGCTTTGCCAGGTGCTTGCTTCCGTACACGCTATCCGCGTCGGTCCAGTTCACCGTCGCCTCTTCGCCGTCTGTAAACAGCAGCCAGATGCTGTATCCCTCTGGAGGTTGCTGCCGCAACTGGCTCGCAATCTCCAGCATCAGTCCCACGTTGGAACCGCCGTCGTTGGCGCCCACGAACGTCGTGTTCTTCAGCGGAAGATTCGTGTCGTAGTGCCCGGCCAGAACGATGATGCCGTCCTTCTTGCCCGCAAACTTCGCGATGATGTTGTTCATCGCAAACCGTCCCGCCGCGGTCTGCGCGTTGAACTTATCCTGCTCGATCTGTGCCCCTTCCAGATGGCTCAGAATGAACAGCTCTGCCTTTTCGTGCCCTTCGCTTCCAATCGGGCGCGGTCCCAGGGAAACGAAGTCCTTCAGATTCTGATACGCGCGTTGGCCGCTGATCTTCAGCGCCGGGGGAGCATCCGGCTTCGGGTCGTATTCTTCTGCTCGGAGTTCAACACGTGGCGCGGCCTGTTGGCCGGCCTTCGCCGTCTTCGGGGTGGAACTGCTGTCGCGGCACGCACCCGTCAGCAGTGTTGTGGCTGCCAGCAGCAGCGTCAGAAACATGGGGCCTCCCATCCGGGTTAGATCACTTATCAGGAGGCCCCGATGTCTGCTCATCATTTGCTGTTCAGCTCCCGCTTCTTGCGCTGCTTGGGATGCACAACGTAGGCAACTCCGATGCTGGCCAGGTACAGAATGATCATGGGCGCCGCGAAGATGCACATGTTCATGATGTCGGTCGTCGGCGTAATCACCGCCGCAATGATAAAGATCACCAGGATCGAGTAGCGCAGGTTCCGCCACATCCAGCCCGGACTGACGATTCCGAACATGGCAAGAAAGAACACCAGGATCGGCATCTCGAACACCACCCCGAGCCCGAGCACGATCGTCATGAACAGATCCGTGTACTCGTTGATCGTAATCATTGGGGTGAACTGCGAACTGTAGTCGATCAAAAAGTCCAGCGCTGCCGGATAGACCATCTTGTAGGCGAAAAATCCACCCGCCACAAACAGTCCCACCGTGCTGAACATGAATGGCGCAACGTATCGCCGCTCATTCTTGTACAGTCCCGGAGCAATGAATGCCCATACCTGGTAGAGCACAAATGGCGATGCCACAAAGATCCCCACAATCAGGCTGATCTTCAAATACATATTGAAGGGATCGGTGGGGTTCGTATAAACCAGTCGAGTCGGAAGGCCGTGCCGTGTCAGGGCAAACACAATCGGCGCCTGCATCCATCCGAAGATCGTGTCGTGCCACCAATAGCACACGCCAAACCCTGCCCCGATGAAGGCAATGCTCCAGATGATGCGTTTGCGAAGTTCCTCGAGGTGTTCGAGGAAGCCCATGGACGACAGTTCTTGCCTGTCTTTGAGAGTACCTGTTGGAGTAGCCGTGTCTGCCATCGAAACCTTTATGCGATCGTCCGCCTAGCTGTTCTGCGAAGCAGAGTCAGATCGGGCTGGCGCCGGGTCGTGCTTGGGTTGGTCGGTCACAGCTTCCATCGCAGGTGCCTGCGGGACCGCTGCTGTGATCGCGGGAGCCGCAATCGCAGCCTGTTCAGCAGCCATAGGTTCGGCGGCAGGCTCGGGCGCAGTGTTGGCGATAACCGGCGCCTGTGGCGGACGCAGCGTGAAATTCTGCGCCTCAAACGCCAGCCGCGCTGTCTGCATCAGCCGTTCGTGTGCGCTGTCAATCTCGGAAATTGCCGATGTCACTGCCGGTGGCAGCAGCGTCTGCGTAAACGAAGAACTCTGCTGTGCTCCCGGCTGTGCAATGGGGGGAATGTCAACCCCAGCCTTTTCAATCTCGGTCTGAAGCTGATACTTGAAGTCGTTGGAAGCGCGCTTGAACTCGGCCATGAACTTGCCGATCTCGCGCCCAATCTCGGGTAACTTCTTGGGGCCGAATAAGATCAGCGCCAGCAAGAAGATGAAAATCATCTCAGGCATTCCCAGATTCATACGCAGTTATCATACACGGCTATCCGCTCCACGGGTAAGACGGTAGCCTACCTGAGGACATGAAAAAACATCCCCTTACTTTTTCCCTACGGTTCCCGCTCACGCCCCAGTTCCTCAATATCTTGCGAAGCGTCGCCGCCTTCTCCAGCATCTTAATCAGATGACAGGGCTGAGTTGATTTTCCGAACCCAGCGACTGCTCCGTGCTAACGGCATCCTGCACGAAACTGCTATACTCTTGCGAAATCAAGGGTTGCGCCTTTTTGTCAGTGGAGGCGCGGCAAATAACCACAACCAGCGCTCATGCGCAGCACCAAAGAAGGATGTATTCATGGCTGGACGTTCCCGTCGCTCACTGATCTTCGTTTTTCTCGTCGTTCTGACCTGCGGTTTCCTCGGCGTCGTCTTCGGACGCACCGGAGCGGCTCCCACCACCGGCGACGATGACATGCGCGACTCGGTGCACACCTTCGCCCAGGTTTACAGCGTCATTGAGCAGAATTACGCCGAGAAGCTCGACGCCGACAAGGCCATCTATGACGGGGCCATTCCCGGCATGCTCCGCGTCTTGGATCCCCACTCCAACTTCTTTGACCCCAAGCAGTACTCCGCCCTCCAGGAAGAGCAGCGCGGACGTTACTACGGCGTCGGCATGCAGGTGGGTCCCCGCAATAACAAGGTCATCGTCATCGCCCCCTTCGCCGGAGCACCCGCCTACCGCGCCGGAATCCGCCCCGGTGACGTCATCGTCGCCATCGACGGCAAGCCCACCGACAACATGACCACCAGCGATGTCGCCGACCTCCTCAAGGGTCCCAAGGGCACCACCGTTCACATCGCCATTCTTCGCGAGGGCAACACCAAGCCCCTCGACTTCACCGTCATCCGCGATGAGATTCCACGCTACTCCGTCGATCTCCACTTCCTCATCCGCCCCGGCATCGGATACCTCCACATCAGCGGCTTCCAGGAGACCACCGAAGCCGAGACCGCAGCCGCCCTCGAAGAGATGGGCGAGCTCAAGGGCCTCATCCTCGACCTCCGCAACAACCCCGGCGGCCTCCTCAGTGAAGGCGTCGGCGTCGCTGACAAGTTCCTCAAAAAGGGACAGGTCATCGTCAGCCACCACGGCCGCAATTCACCCGAGAAGATCTACCGCGCCGCCCACGGCAGCACCAAGGACTACCCCATCGTCTGCATCGTCAACCATGGCACTGCCTCCGCCGCGGAAATCGTCTCCGGCGCAATTCAGGATCATGACCGCGGATTGATCGCCGGGGAAACCACCTTCGGCAAGGGCCTCGTGCAGACCGTCTATCGTCTCCCGGAAAACACCGGACTGGCCCTCACCACCGCAAAGTACTACACCCCCAGCGGACGCCTCATCCAGCGCGACTACAACGGCGTCTCCCTCTACGACTACTACTACAACCGCAATGCTGACGATAACTCCATCAACGGCGTCAAGCAGGACGAGGCCAACCGCGAGGTCAAACTCACCGACAGCGGACGCACCGTCTATGGCGGCGGCGGAATCACTCCCGACGTAAAGTTCCCGCCCATCAAGGCCAACAAGTTCCAGGAAGAGTTGCTGCGCAAGTACGCCTTCTTCAACTTCTCCAAGCACTACTCCATCTCCCACAAGATCGAGAAGTCTTTCACCGTGGATGATGCCGTCCTCCAGGAATTCCGAAACTTCCTGGCCGATGCCAAGGTGCCATACACCGAGAAAGACCTCGTGGACAACAACGATTGGGTTCGCGCCAGCATCAAGAGCGAGCTCTTCGTCGGCGCTTTCGGCCAGCAGGAGGGACTCCGCGTCCAGGCTGAAGCAGACCCCAACGTCCTCAAGGCCCTCGACCTCATGCCCAAGGCCAAGGACCTCGCCGACAACGCCCGCAAAACCATCGCCGAGCACAACCAGGCCCGCTTCTCCGCCCCCAGCAACTAACCTTTCTCCGCTCCACGCAATGCAGGGCACCCTCGGGTGCCCTGCATTTGCCTGCAATGACCTACATCGGACCAGATGTGACAGATCGGGTGCCCCATCCAACGCGCTTTTCGTTGGTTTGGGTTGTTGACTCTGGTTTGGGTTGTTGACTTTCGCCTGTGTACGACCGGTACCCAACCGACCCTTGGTGCCCCAGATCTGGCCCGCCGTTGGCCAGATGTGGGAAGCAGGCTGCCCATCCCTCAAGCCGTTGTCATTCCCGCCCTGACCTGCTCCTCCGGCTGGATCTTCACCACAGCCGTTGAACATTGAATGCATCGAATAACGCTTCGTTGCTTACCAGCACCAGTCCCTCTGCCTGCGACTGCGCGATCAGCATGCGATCGAACGGATCCTTGTGTTCAATCCGCATCAGCCCCGCGCGTTCCGCATGCTTCATTGAGATTGGCAGTTCGAGAAATCCAAATCGCTGCAGCGTATCCCCAAACGAATGCACCAGCTGTTCCGCATCCGGAAGCTTGCCAAGCCGGAACTTCGTGGCCACCTCCCACGCCGTCGCCGCGGAAACGTAAACATCGTTGTTCACGTCGCTCAACGCCCGCCGCGCCTTCCGCGTCAGTTCCTCCGCATCCAGCGCCCACCAAAGCAGTGCATGTGTGTCCAGCAGGAGCTTCATTTATTCTCCGCCCCACAGCCGGGCTTCGTCCTCCGGTAGCGGAGCGTCGAAATCAGCCGCGATTGTGAAAACGCCCTTGAACAGCCCCGGCACCCGCCCCTTGGACTTCACCTTCTTGATCGGCGTGATCTTCGCCACCGGCTCTTTCGTCCGCCCCGACGTAATCACCACATCTTCCCCACTCTGAGCCCGCTTCACCAGCGCCGAGAGGTTTGTCTTCGCTTCATGCATCGTCGCTTCGTACATAACGGCTCCTGCCTTAGCTAAGATTATATTGGCTAAACAGGACTAAATCAACTCGAACCTCGACCTTGGAAGGCTGTCCGATGCGACAATTCTGCGGACCGCAAGCGACAAATGAGCCATTCTCGCTCTTCGTTGAATGGGGCCGTTCCCCTCACCGATACTGATAATCCTTCGTCACCTGTGCCAGCTCCGGATACGCCCCGGCTCCCAGCTCTGCCATATCCAGCCCTTGCCGCTCCCCGTCCTCGCTGATCCTCTGCGGATAAAACCGGTTCAGCCCCAGGTTCAACCCGTACGTCACCGGCAGCACAAATCCAATCAGTGCGGATGCCATCGCCAGTTGTGCCAGCCACTGTCCCGGCCGTCCCTGCACGAAAATCCCCACCGCAATCACGCCCCAGATTCCCCCCAGCCCATGCACGGAAATCGTTCCGCTCGGGTCATCCACTCCCAGTCTGTCCAGCCACTCCACCGAGAAGGGAACCGCCAGCCCCGCCACCAGTCCAATCGCCGCAGCGCCTGCCGGAGACACCATCGGACACACCCCCGACACCGCCACCAGCCCAATCACAAATCCATTCGCGCTGATCGAAGCATCCGGCTTCGTATATCGCACTCCCGTTACCACCAGCGCCGTCAGCAGTGCCGCGCTCGCCGCCACCACGTTGTTCACCGCAATCAGCGGAATCGCGCTCACCCCCGCGCCCGTAAACAGCATCGCCCCGGCGGTGTCCAGTCCCATCCATCCCACCAGCGTCAGCAGGCAGCCAAACAGCACAAACGCCATGTTGTGCCCCGGAATCGCCATCCCGCTCGTCTCGTATTTCCCATGCCGCGGACCCAGTATCCACGCCATTGCCAGCGCTGCCACTCCGCCCACGGCCTGCACCACTCCTGCGCCGCCCGCGTCCAGCGCGCCGCCGCCGCAGCCAGCAAACGCTCCCAGCTGGGCCAGCCATCCGCCGCCCCAAACCCAGTGCGCAAAGATCGGATACGTAATCCCCGCCAGCAGTGCCGCCGATCCGCAGCTTGCTCCCAGCCTCCACCGGTCAGAGCCCGCTCCCAGCGGAATCATCGCCGCAATCCCCACGCTGAAAAGCTGCAGGCACGCCACCAGCCCCACGTAGTAGCCGTTAACGCCGGAGCCGTTGAAGCCGACCCCGCGCATCAGCATCCGCCCGCCGCCCGCCATGCTCCACCCATGCCCGGCCACGGTCATCACCACTCCGCGTTCACCCGGCACGCCCTGAAGCGCAAATCCCAGCGCCAGGTACGCCAACACCGCCACCGCAAACACGCACATCGCGCTCAGCATCGAGTGGGCCGCGCTTCGTCCGCGTCCAAAGCCCGCGTTCACCAGCGCCAGTCCGCCCCCCAGCAGCGGCACCAAAAAGATGCTCACCGCGCACACTGCCATTGCCGTTTCGCTCAGCGCCACTGGTTGCATCTGCATCATCGGTCCTCGTCCGGCGCCATGTGCGCGCGGAAGGTCAGCCCCAATCCCAGCACCTGCACTCCTACTCCCGCCAATGCAAACGCCGCTCGTGGCGCGCTTGAGGGCAGCACCACAAATGTGCACAGCACGATCCCAAATCCTGCCAGGAGCAAAAACAATCCTGCTGCTTTCATCAGTGTTTTCCCGTTTTCAGTTTCAGATTGCGCCCGCCTCAGGTGTGCTTCGCAACGTACAGCAGCAGCCCGAAGATCACCACCGGAATCAGTGCCAGCGCCACATACATCAGCACCTGCCGCGCCCATGGAGACTTCCGCTTCTTCCACCGGTGCAGCTCCGGACGATCTTCCACTCCCACCTGGTCCAGGTGTTCCAGGTCGTGCGCAAAGTCCCGTGCGTTCCTGTACCTGTTGTGCGGACTCCGCTCCAGCGCCCGGTACAGCACTTCCTGTATCTGCGGAGACAGTTCCGGGTTCAGCTCTCTTGGCGGCACCGGATCATTCAGCAGCCTGTCGTTCATAATCACAAACGGATTCGACCCGGTGAAGGGAACCGAGCCTGTCAGCATCTCGTACAGCATCACGCCCACCGCGTACACGTCGCTCCGCGCATCGCCCCGTCCGCCCTTTACCTGCTCCGGGGAGATGTAGTCCGGCGTTCCCATCGTGTCCGTCAGCTTCGCAAACGTAATCCGCCGCGCTCCCGCGTTCGCCGAAATCCCAAAGTCGATGATCTTGATGTTGTCCTGCTCGTCCACCATGATGTTTTCCGGCTTCAGGTCGCGGTGGATCACCCCATGGCTGTGGATGTGATCCAGCGCCTTGCAGATACTCACCACCAGCCTGATCGCACGCTCCGGAGCCATCTTCTTCGTGTCGGAGATAATCTGCCGCAGCAGCTTTCCCGGCACCCACTCCATCACAATGTAGGGATCGTGCCGCTCCTTGTTCTCGTAAACCTTCATCACTCCCGGATGGTCCAGCTTGATTCCAATCTCCTCCTCACGCTGGAAGCGCTCAAAGAAAATCGGATCGCTCTCCATCTGGGGATGCGGAATCTTGATGGCAACCATCCGCCCGTTGCGCAGGTCGGTGCCCTGGTAGATGGACGCCATGCCGCTGCGGGCTACCAGGCGTTCAATCTGGAAGTGGTCGAGTTTGTCGCCAGCGTGGACAGAGATCATTGCGGAGATTGCACCTGTAGGATTCTTCTTGCTTTCATCAGTGCAGCCGATACGGTCGTCCGCGATACATCCCCACGGCTTCGACGCTCTTGATCCGGATTAGCTGGACGCTCACATTATCTCCACCGTCGCTCTGGTTGGCAATCGTCACCAGCTGCTGTGTCGCTTCTTCCAGCTCCGCCGCCGAAGTCGCCGTGCGCACAATCTTCTCGTCCGCCACGGCTCCATGCAGTCCATCGGAGCACAGCAGCAGCATGTCTCCCGCCGTCACCGTATGCTCGCTGACCTCCGGTGCCACAAACATGTTGATCCCAATCGAGCGGCTTAGTACGTTTCTCGTCATCGTCCGCTGTGCGTCGTCCGCAAAAATCCCCAGCCGCACCTGTTCGTTGATCACCGTGTGGTCCCGTGTCAGCAGTTGCGCCGGCCGTCCCCGCCTCAGCAGGTAGCAGCGCGAGTCTCCAACGTGCGCAATCGTAGCCTTGTCAAAGCGCAGCATGCAGCACACCACCGTGGTTGCAATTGCCCCGTGCCCTGCCTCATACACCCGCGTATTCGCCGCCTGGATGCATCGGGTCAGCAGTGCTGACGGACTCTCTGCCGGCGCCGCCTTTGCGGTCTCCGCCAGCATCGTCTCCACCGTCAGCCGTGAGGCTACTTCGCCCCGGTCCTGTCCGCCCACCCCGTCCGCCAGCGTAAACAGCCACCCTCGCGTCCTCACCTGTTCCGGAGTCGAGGGCAGCAGGTGCCCAACGAAATCTTCGTTGTGTTCGCGGACCGGGCCGCAGTCGCTGATTTCTGCAAACTCAATGTCGAGCATCGCCCTGTCTTGATCCCGAAGTCTTCTGAAGCTGATTCCTGGAACGTAGCATGCAGGCGGGCTGTAAACCCGCCTGCATCTGGTTTGCAATCGTCTCTGGAAACCCTAGGCTCTGCTTCCTACCAGTGTCGATCTCCCCGTGCTCTTCGATGAAACAATGAAGTAGATGCCGCCGTAGATTGCCCACACCAGCGCAATCCCCAGTGCCAGCAGCGGCTCCGCTTTTGTTCCTATTCCCAGGAACGGACCAACCAGGTACGTCAGCATGCAAGCCAGGTTCGCCAGCAGTCCAAACGCCGGAATCAGGAAGTGCTTGATCACGCTGAATTTCGGATGGTTGTGGTACGCCACCATGCAGATCACGCAGCTCAGCGCGTACAGCACAAACGTACCGAAGTTCGAGGCCAGCGTTACCGTCAGCAGCGAGTTTGGCAGCGCTGCCATCTTCGCATTCGTCGTGTAGCCAAAGCTTGACCAGAAACCGTGAGGAATTGCCGCAATCACCGCGTCCGAAGGCGCACCGGCGTTGCCGAACGGCATGATCACCGCCACGCAGCCCACCACCGCCGAAATCACAGCCAGTGTCCAGATTGCGCGGTGCGGAGTCAGCTTGTCGCCGTGCAGGAAGCCGAAGTGCTCAGGAACTTCCCGGTCCTTGCCCATTGCATACGTCACGCGGGCTCCCGTGTTCATGCAGGAGAGCGTCGTGCCGATCAGCGCAAGGAATACCGTGAAGGCTTCCAGCAGCATGAAGATGCGTCCGCGGCCTGCTCCAAACAGCGAGTCGCCAATCAGGATCATCATGTCGCCAATCGGAGCTGCCGAACCCGACGCGCTCTGCATCGTGTAACCGCTGTTCAGGAAGTAGTTCGCCGCAAAATATTCAAACAGGTAGCAGAACAATCCCTGCACCAGCAATGACACGATCACCGCAATCGGAACGTCGCGCTTTGCGTTCTTCGCTTCGCCGCCCATCGCCGTTACGGACTCAAATCCCACCAGGATCAGGATCGCAACCGTCGCCTGCAGGAACACCCAGCTCAGCTTGTGCGGGCTCACTACGGACTTTGCTTTTTCGTGCGTAAGGAAGTTGCCCTTGTCGTCAGACGTAGGGTAGGTCACGATGAACGGAACCGCCTTGCCCGCCGCATCCAGCTTCGGCTGCGGAACCTGGTTCGCGTCGCGCACTATGTTTTCGGTCTCAACTCCGTTGATCGTCGTCTTCGTGGTCGCAAAATCGTAGTTATACGATGCGCCGGAGGTGGAGTCGAACTGGAGTCCCGGGCTGCCCGCCGGATGACTCGCGCGGTATCCCAGTGCCAGCACCGCAAACAGCACCAGTGCCGAGATCTGGATCGCGTTGATGCCGATGTTGATGGCCGTCGAACCGTTCACGCCCCGATAGGCGATGAACGCAATCGCGAATGAAAACACCACCGCCACCGCCATCATGAACGCAGGTCCCGGATTGGAGGCGCTCATGAAGTTCGGCCACAGCGTGCCAACCAGGTAGCCGCAAAGGATGCCCATCACGCCCACCATCACGCCCGGATAGATCCAGTAATAAAGGTGCGAGCCCCAGCCCACAATGAACTTCGAGAGCCGCGCAAACTTCCACACCTTGTCGTGATTCAGGAACGATTGTTCTGCAAAATAGTACGAGCTGCCTGTGCCCGGATACAGCTTTGCCATTTCCGCATAACACACCGCGGTGGCAAGACAAAGCAGCAGCGCCAGCACAATGCCCATCCACATCGAAGGGGCCGTGGCGCCGGTAGTCGCCTGAATGTAGAAGGTGAGCCAGAGGAATGCGCCGGGAGCGATGAGTGCCATGGCATTCATCGTCAGCCCGGTCAGGCCCAGAGTTTTCTGCATCTCAACAGTTTCTAAAGTCGTCGTCTCGGCCATTCGAATCTCCTTGTTGTTCAATGTCTGCGTGGATGGTATCGGAGGCGGCGCCCCGGCCTGCTGTCTCTGCCAGGGCGCAACCTCTACCTCGATCGCGCGCAACCCTGCAACGCGCCGTCGGTCTCTCTTACTTCGCGTCCGGCTCCAGCACGTACATCAGCCCTACGCTTGCCGTGGTCTGTCCCTTCACGTAGCTCGATGCGCCGCGCTGAAAGAAGTTCTGGTTCGACGAATCGTGCCGAACTTCCAACCGCGTCAGCAGGTGACCCGCAACCCTGCGCTCAAGTGTCCCGGTGAATTCGTTCATGTGCTGCCCTTTGAACGCCGTCGCAAAGCCATCGTGATCGTTGAAGTACTCATACCGGCCTGCGATCGTCACATTCGGGTTCGCCGCATACTTCGCATATGCCGCAATGCCCGTGTAGTCGCCCGCGTGGTTCTTCGTGATGCCTTCGTCGAGGTCGTAGTCCAGGTTCGCCTGCAGCGTCAGCTTCGAGTTCACTGAGTAGGCAACCACCGTGTCTGTCAGGTGATTCCATACGCTGTTGTTTCCCGTGATCGTGCGGTCGCGAGGGCCGCCAAGGTAGTTCTCCGTGATTGACAGCTTCTTCGTCGGGTTCCAGGCAATGCTCAGGCCGCCCGTTTTGCCCGTGTTGGTGGCAACCACGTTGTTCCAGCCGTTCACAAAGTAGCCCGTAACCGCCCACTTGTCGTTGATCACGTATTTCGCGCGTGCGCCCATGTGGTAGTAGGGAATCGCGTAGTAGAACAGCAGGCTGCGCGAGTAGTTCCAGTTCTGGTTGCTCTCAATCACTTCCGCGCCCGCCGGAGTCACAAACTTACCGGCATCGATCAGCAAGCCCTTGCCAATCGGCGCCATGTAAGACATGTAGCCTTCCTTCAGATACTGCGCCGCGCCCGGAAGCACCGAGGCCACGTCGCCGTTACCGTTATTCACCGCGTTCATCGCCTGGCCAAATCCAAATGCCACGCGGAAGCCCAACGGCGCAGTCTTATCCGGAACCTTGTCCAACTGCAATTCCAGAAGGTTCAGCGAAATGTTGCTGTTCGTAAACTGGAAGGGCTCCGTCGCCGTGTTGCCAACGTGTCCAATGCCAGCCGCGGGATGATTGGCGTTGTAGCCGTAGTAGGCATCCACCAGTCCCGTCAGGCTCACGCCGCCCAGCACGCCCGTAATGCCCGCAAGCGGGTTCGCCGCCGGTGCTGCGGCAGGCGTTGCAACCGCCACCACCGCCGGCGCGGGCGCCGGAGCCGGCGCGGTCTTCAGTGCTTCAATCTGAGCTCGAACCGCCTCCAGCTGCTTCTCAAGATCTGCAATTTTCTTATCCGTATCAGCGCTCGAAGTTTGGGCCGAAAGTCCAACAGGTACAGTGCACGCCAGGAACACAAATCCCAGCGCCAACGAAAAGAGGCGTTTCATCCGCATGTGAATTCTCCGGTTTTAAAGTCAGTGCAGCAACCGCTCGATGGAACAAAGAACTCTGGTTTAATGTTGGCCGAGAGTAGCGTTGCTGCTCCTGTATTTCCAATTCCTTTTATTTATCGGCACGATAAGCGATCGTTCTATGCCTAAATTCCAGCCCCGGCTCGCCCATCGCCACCCGCTGCATACTTATGCAGGGGCCTGCATGAAGCTGGCAACTCATGGCAGCAGCGGTGCTTACGCAGCAGATCCTATGCGGCCGCCCCATGCCCGGCGTCCGTCACTCCCCATCGCCGATAAGCAGAACAAATCGCACCTATAGAAAATTCAGTGTAGGTGCATGCGTCGCGTCGGGCGCGCCGCCGCCTATTGCACGTCAACAATCCACCCTGGTGGGATTGCTTCCGTCCTCCAGGCTCTCTTCTCTTTCCTCCGCCGGCCCTCGTCGGGACGCAGGATCCCCTCACCCCGCCTCGACTATTTCTTTGGATTTCCCACTCCGGGACGCCGCCCTCTCCCTGTGCAAAAACGCAGCCTCACCCACCATTGGTGGTTCCGCCATTCCTGCCGCCACTTTTCGATGACCCTTCCGCCAATCGTTCCGGACTGGACTCAACCATTGCCCGAATCGTGAACACAGCCTTCCCAACGATTATCCCGATCGCCAATCCTTATCGCTGTTTTGCACCATTCCCGGTGCAAAAACCCCTTTTCCCTTTCTCTCCTTCTTTTTTGTCAACCCCCTCTATTTCTCAACCTGCTCATTCCAAACCAAATCCAGTCTTTTCCCGGTGAGGGGATTCCCCCCTCCAACTTGCTATTCTGGATATAGAGAGATGCAGCCGTAACAAGCATCTCCCCTGCATCAATACTGAATGCGGGCGTGTCCGTACTTGAAAATTGAATCGCGATTCCAGACGCAAATTGGGCCGGAGATTTCTCTCCGGCCCAATGTTTTAGCGCCTCAAACGCAGCGCAACCCGCTCACACCGCAAGCGGTCCAGCAAAGTGCGCCCGACAGGAATTGAACCTGCAACCCCGAGTTTCGAAGACTCGTGCTCTATCCAATTGAGCTACAGGCGCTCGCTTCGATTCTATTCCAAATCCCGAGCCTTTGACGATGCTTCGCCCCCATGTTTGTTCGTCCAGACTCTGGTATAGACTCAAGCACCGGGGCGCGCGGCGTCCAAATGGAATTCCATTCGGACGCAATGAACTCGCGCTCTTCCGCGTGCTTTCTGGAGCAGGTCAATGATGCAAAAATGCGCGTTCGCTCTTCTTCTCCTCTGCGTTCTGAGTGCTGCCGTCGCAGCCCACGGCCAGCCCGCTCCCGCTGCCCGGGCGCTTGCCGCAGGCACTCGCGCCGCAGACTCCGGATGCCCCAGGGTCGCGCCTGCCCGGCGCTCTCCCGGCCTTCCAGACTGTGCCATCCTTTCGCTCATCGACTTCGGCGCCGTGGGCGATGGCGTCTCCGATGACTCGCCTGCCTTCCTCGCGGCAGACGCCAGTGGCCGTGACATTCTCATCCCTGCCGGCACCTATCTCATCAAGTCCTCGCTCACTCTCAGTGCCGACTACAGCATCCAGCGCGGAGCGCTTCTGCAGCCTGCCTCAGGCTCAACCATCACCTTCACGCGCACTCCGCAGGCAGGCCTCTTCCAGGTATTCTCACCCCAGGCCGGCGCCATCAGCTTCGCCACTCCCCCGGAGGTTTACCCCGAGTGGTGGGGCGCATCGCCCACCACCACGCAGAGCCTGACTCCGCACGATGACTCGCCCGCGCTCGCCGCCGCCTGCGCCTCTCTCCCCCTCAACACACTCTCGGAGATCAAGACAACATATTCCGGCGCCCTCGCCAGGATTGGCACCATCAAGTTCCGCTCCATGTGGTACCACATGAGCCGCCCATTCGTCTGTTCCTTTGGAGTCAGCTACACCAATGGCGATGCGCCCGGCTCCGCGATCCTGGAGCTCGATCACAACGCCCGTGTGCCGGGTCCTGAGACCTTCGTCTTCATGGTCGATCCTCCATTTGCGCCCCGGCGGGGGATCGCCACCAACACTTCTTTCGGAACCCGCATCAAGGGCATTCGCACCTGGGCTGCGGGAACCCCTGCCAGCGGTCTGTTCGTTACCCTCACGCAAGGCTCGTCTATTCAGAACGCTGGCGCAGGCTACTCGAATCGGCGCGGGTGCGTCATCCTCATGGCACAAACTGCCAGCGTCGATATCCTCGACTGTGCCTCAACCCAGAACGGCCCCGCGGTCACCCTGATTGGCTCCGGCGACTTTTCGTTTCTCAATGTTGGCAATGTCAATCGCAAGGGACTTCTCGGCCAGATTGAATTTCCGATTCCCGCCAAAGGCGCGTTCACCATCCCGGCCGCTGGCAGCGTTGGCCCGGGCGAGTCTTACGTGCAGGTGATTCGAGGCAACGGTTCCACGTTCCCGGAAGGCGAAAGCCCGTTTCCCATCCGCTACCTCACCCTCGTCACCGGGGCTCCGGCGCAGGGCCAGTACTCCCAGTCGAATGGCGAACTCGTGTTCAATCCCGCCGATTCCGGCACGCTCGTCCGCCTCATCTATCACGACACCACGCCCATCACACTCGACAATCCGCGGGTCAAGCCCGTGCCGAGCATTCAGGTCGAGGCACTCTCGAGCATCCACATCGGCAGGGTGTTCTGCGAAGGCGTCTATGACTGCATCAACACATTCCAGAGCCGCGCCTTGCAGATCGACAATCTCGAAATTCATCCATCCGCCGAAGTCGGCCCGCGCAATGCCGCCGTATATCTGGACGAGAACACTTCCGGTGCGGACTTTCGCAACGTCCAGATATTCGATGCATCCAACGCCGGGGGCACCGGCAGGTTCGGCGTCAGCATCAACGATCAGGCGGCCAGAACATTGCGGCCCATGGTCAATGACAAGTTGTTCCGGATCTACACCTACGACACTTTCACCCAGAAGAGAGCCGGGGATGATAACTCTTCTGCTGCCGTCAGCAGCCGAACGCCCGATCACGTCGATTCGTCTGGCAAGCTGACCATCGCGCCCGGCAGCACAAACTCCGGCACCATCACATTCGGGAGTGCTTACAAACTGCCTCCCGCGTGCATCGTGCAACCGCAGAACATTTCGCCGCCGCAGGCGCTGTCTCTCTCCGGATTCACTCCGCAGGTGACATCCACCACGTTATCCATTGTTGTTGGGAACGCCCCTCGGGCCGAGGTGGTATTTGCCTATCATTGCTTCCCGCAGATCTAGTTGCTAGCCGGCTCGGCTCGTTCTTGAACGCAGGTGAAGAATGGTGTCGCGTCCAGTCCAGAGAATGAACAGGAAATTGGTGACCAGGTAGCGCCTGAATAGCCGGCGAGGCTCACACGCCAGGCGATAGGCCCATTCCAGTCCGCTGCGTCTCATGAACTCGGGCGCTCGACTCTTGGTGCCTGCCAGGATGTCGATTGCCTGACCAACCCCGAGTAGCGCTTCGGCCTTTAGCTGATGCCGATGTTCAAACATCCACTTTTCCTGCTTCGGGCATCCCAGGCATACCCATACCAGCTGCGCTCCGCTCGCGTTGATCCTCTCGCAAGTCTGGGCCTGCTCTTCTTCGCTCAATTGCCGGAAGGGCGGGGAATAAGTGCCCACAATTTGTATCCCCGGAAACTTCGCCATCAAGGCCGCCGCCGCCTGCTCGGCGACGCCCTGCGCTCCGCCGAAAATGAAATGGCGATGCTCCAGCGCGGCTGACTGCTCGCAGAACCGCTCCATGAAATCCGGCCCCGCAACCTGCGAGACGCGCGTCCCACGCGAGAAACGTGCAACCCAGGAGAGCGGCCTTCCGTCAGGACAGTTCAAGTCCGCCTGCAGGAGGGCATCCCTCAGCACCGGGTCCGTCTGTGCCTCTACCATCATGTGCACGTTTGCAAAGTTGACGACATGCCCCGGAGTTCCGGAGTCAACCCAGCCATTCAAACTGCTGATTGCTTCCGCCAGGGTGATTCTGCCAATCGGAATCCCAAGCACGTCAAACGTCGCATTCCCCACAGTTCGGGTCCCCTAGGCTCACAAATGTGAATCAAATTCCGAGCTAGTATAGCTCTGCTGCGCAGCGTTTGTGATCTCACCGGCGCAAAATCTGCGAATGTGTTTCCGACTGCCCACGCCGATTAGAACCCTCCGAACTACGGCGTTTTCACCCTGCTTGCTCCAAGGTTTGGTCTAGAAGCCAAATACTTGAAGGTGATATACTTTCACCAATGTCGCTCAAGTCAACTGACCCCACCGATCCTTCGTCACCGCTGCGTCTTGAGGCACTTGAAGCCGGAGATCGTGATCTCGCCGATGCCAGCGGCGTCCGCCTCGCTGACCTTTTCCAGATGCTGTATGGCCAACGCTGGCTGATACTCGTGCTGGCGGTGTTCGGAGTCGCGGCCAGTCTCGGATATCTGTGGGTTGTCAAGCCTGAGTTCACGGCCAAAGCGGAGTTGCAGTACCTCGAACCGCAGAACACCGAATCGTTAAGCCTCCAGGAACTTGGAATCGCCTCACCCGCAGGCGGAATGCACGATCGCGCGCTGACGGAGCAGCGAATTCTTCAGAGCGAGACTCTTGCGTTGGAGGTGATGGAGCAGTTGCATCTGCCCTCCAACCCGGAGTTCATGCACGGCAAGAAAGTTCTCGATATCCATTCCGTCAGCGGGAAGGCCGATCTGCTCGGCATCTGGCACGGAAAGCTCGGCACCTATCCTGTGCCAAAGACTGACATGATCGACGTGCTGTTCACGTCGCACTCCCCGGAACTCTCTGCCAAAGTCGTGAATGCGCTGGTGGACCGCTATGTTGAGCGAAGCTTCCGGGTGAAATACCAGGCGACGATGAAAGCGTCAGGGTGGCTGGGAGAGCAAGTCGCCGGAGTTCGCGAAAATACTAAGAACGCAGAAAAAGCGCTCGCCGATTACCAGGAAAAGACGGGCCTGATTTTGTTGAAGGGCGGCCAATCATCGTCGGGGAGCGGGCAAAGCGGATCCAGTGCATCGTCCAGCCTCAGCGAAATTGAATTAGCCGGAACACTCAAAGCTTATGCGGATGCGGAGTCTGACCTGATCGTCAAGCAGGCCCGATTCAAGTTGGCATCCAATGCCGATCCGGCCCTCCTTGCATCGATGGTTCCCGAGGCTTCGCTCGCAGCGCTCAATTCCGAGCGCGTGCAGCTTGTGAGCCAGTACGCCCTGGCATCTTCGAAGTATGGGTCAGGACATCCACGAGTGGCCGAATTGAAGTCGCAGATGGATGCCATTGACGCCACAACCAAGAAACAGGCGGAAGCGATCAAGGCGAGAATGCGGGATGAATACCTCGCGGCATCCTCCGTTGAGAGCACGCTTAAGAAGAAACTCGACTCTGAGAAGCAAGGCGCCTTTGCCGAAAATCGAAACGCTATCCAGCTTCTGATTCTCGAACGGGAAGCAATCTCAAACCGGGAATTGTACGAGCAACTCTTCATGAAGTTGAACCAGGCTGGCGTGGTAGCTGGCCTCAGCGCTCCGGGAATTGACGTGGTGGATTACGCCCGCGTTCCGAGTGCGCCATCCAAGCCTGAGCGCCGCAAGATTCTTGCCTTGGGCGTGATGGGTGGCTTCATCGCCGGACTCTTCTTCGCCTACATCCGGCACAATATTCATGACACAGTTGGATCCATCGAACAGGTGGAAAAGGTCTCCACCCTGCCGACTCTCGGTGTGATTCCTACCATCAAGTTGAAGAGCGCAGCGGGCGACATTTCAAACTGCGTGGCGAAAGAATCGCCGCGATCCGCTGCTGCGGAAGCCTTCCGCGCCTTGCGTACCGCAATCATGCTGGCAAAGGCCGGCGGCGGTTGCACCATCATCACGGTGACCAGTTCGTTCCCGGGTGAAGGCAAGACCACCACCAGTACGAACCTGGCGCTAATGCTGGCGCAGAGTAAAAAGCGCACCCTGCTGATTGACGCTGACATGCGCCTGGGCCAGTTGCATCGGTTCGTGCATTCTCCGGTGGAAAAGGGACTCAGTCTTTGCCTCTCCGGGAATGCGACGTTTGATGAAGTGATTATTCCGGATCCGGATGAACCGATGTTGTTTTACGTGCCGCGCGGCAAAGGTCCGCCATTGCCGGCCGATCTGCTCGTTTCCCCCGCAATGAGTAACTTGCTGGAAGAATGCCGCGAGCGGTTCGAGTACGTCATTATCGATACCCCGCCGGTTCTCTCGGTGACCGACGCCGTGATTGTTGCCGCGCAGTCGGATGGCACAGTCGTGGTCGTGCGTCCCGGAAGAATCAGCCGCGCCGCACTGAAGCGGACGGTTGCACTGCTGCGTCACTCTCAAATCAAGCTCTTTGGCACGGTCATCAACACCATGGACCTGACGAGCCCGAACACTTACTACTACGGCGCATATAAGAAGGGTTACTATGACGAAGCCTAGTCGCATGGATCTCAATGGATTGTGGCGGCTCGGCATTCTGACGGGATTGACCTGTTCGCTTGCCCTCTCCACCGCAATGGCGCAAAGCACGAACAGTTCCCCCGCGGCGGGGATGCTGGATAATCCCGCGAAGAACTCCGCTGCCAGTACAGTTCAGGCTCCTCCCTCGGGTGCGGCGCTGATGCCGGGAAATTACCGGATCGGCGAGGGCGACGTGCTCACGATCAACCTCTTTGATACGCCCGAATTCAGTGGTGTTTATGCTGTTTCAGACAAGGAAGAGATCAACTTTCCATTGCTCGGCATCGTCAAGGTTGGCGGATTGCGAGCCAATGAATCCGCAGTGCTTCTGCAGAATCTGTTGATCGAGAGGAATGTCCTGCGGTATCCGCAGGTGAACGTGATGGTCTCCTCCTTCACGAGCCAGGGAATCTCCGTGCTGGGAGAGGTTGCACATCCCGGGGTTTATTCCACGAATGGCAGCCAGCGACTGCTCGACCTGGTTTCGCTCGCGTCCGGATTCACGCCGGTTGCCGGCAGCACCGCGCTGATCCGCCACAAGCGCGATAAGTCAGATGTCTCAATTCAAATTCGCTCCAGGGATGGCGAGATCAACTCCGCTGAAGTTCAACTCGAACCCGGCGACACCATCATCATTCAGCGTGCGCCCGTGATCTACATCATGGGCGATGTTGGGAAGCCTGGTGGTTTCGTGGTGGATCGCGGCAAGCTCAGCGTTCTCGAGGGCATGGCGCTGGCGGGCGGTCCGCTCAAGACCTCTGGGCACGATCTGCGTATCATCCACACCCACGGAGGCACGGTCGAGTACAGCACGCTGAACCTGGATCGCCTCATAAGGGGCAAGACTCCGGATCCGATTCTTGAATCCGGCGACATCGTTTATGTGCCGAACAGCATGCTAAAGGCAGCTCTGGAGATTGGAATCCCTAGTATCGTCGCCTCCACCGCTAGTGCAATCATCTATTCCCGATTGAGATAAGTCGATGGGATTGTGCCTTTGGATCCAGGGGGCATTTTGAAGACTGTAGCTCCCGAACGCATTTCGACCAGGAAACGCCTGCTCGAAAACGCTGTTTCGCTTTACATCAATCAGTTTGCGGGATACCTGTTTCCACTGATTCTCATTCCCTACCTGGCCCGCACACTGCATCCGGCCGCTCTCGGGAAGGTGGCAATGGCCCAGGTGTTCGCCACCTGGTCTGGCATGCTGATGGATTTTGGGTTCAACCTCTCTGCCAGCCGTGAAGTTGCGATGTCGCAACAGAATCCTGACAAGCTCTCAGAAATTCTTTCGAGCGTTTTGGCTGCGAAGGCAATGCTGGCCTGCGTCGTGGTTCTGCTTGCCTTAGTGGCAGGGCATTATGTTCAGATCTTCCGTGAAACTCCCTCCTTTCTCTTCGCCGCACTTCTGATTGCTGCCATGCAGGGGACGAGTTCGGGGTGGTTCTTCCTCGGCATTGAACGGCTCCGCCTTATCACGTTCTTCGATCTTGCAGCCAAGACATGTTCCCTCACCGGCGTGCTGTTGACGGTTCACGGGCCGCAGGATGCATGGAGAGTATTGGCGTTTCAAGGACTGGGCGCTGCTATTCCCACGGTCTTTGGTTTGAGGATGGCGCTGCGTTATGCAAAACTGCGCATCCCCACCTTCAAGAGGGTCTGGAAGACGCTGTCGCAGTCCTGGTCCTTCTTCCTCGTGAACTCGATCATTACTTTTTACGGCTCCGCAAATGTAATGATTCTTGGCACCATTCAATCTGCGCGCATCGTCGGCTTCTACTCGGGAGCTGACAAATCCGTCCGCCCGTTCTGCAATTTGTTTGGACCGATTTCGCAGACGCTGTACCCGCGGGTGTCCGCCCTTGTCGGCACGAACTTCCGCGAGGCATCGCGGCTTGCATTCCGGAGCATGCGGATTCTGGTTTCCCTTGGCTGCCTGATGGGCGTGGTGGTGAGCATCTCGGCTCCATTGATCGTAAGGATCCTGCTGGGGCGCGAGTACCTGGCATCGATTCCGATCATCCGGTTGCTTGCCTGCTTTATCCCGCTGACGGCCGCAGGATTCTGCGTTGGACAGCAGGGAATGCTGCCCTTCGGACTGGAGAAGATGTTTGTGCGCACTGTGTTCGTCTCTGCTGCGGTGGATGTTTGCCTCGCATTCTTCCTCGCTTCGAGATTGGGCGCGCTGGGAATCGTCGTGGCCATGATTGTCGCCGAAACGATCACCGTGGTTGGTAACTACGGCTATCTCTCCTATCGGCGGCTGGCGCCTCATCAATGGCATATGCAACGTGAGGTACCTCTGTCTCAAGTGTTGGCCGAGAGATGCCCCGGGAGACTGGCGACTGATCCAGTCTGAGCACATCCGGTCATGCCGGTAGAATCTGGTCCAAAGGAGGTATGAGTCCGTTGCCAGGCGTAACCCTCATGAAGAAGGCGAGAATCGCATTCTTTACCTACTTAGCTGCAAAAAGAGAGAGCAATCTCCTGAAACGGTTGCACTCCGCTGACGGCCCCACCGGCGCGCGCTGCATTGCATACATTGGCAGTGCCGGCCTGGCCAATCGGCTTCGTGCGCACGTGATCTCATCGGTGTACGCCGAGCGAACCGGAAGAACCCTCATCCCGGGTTGGGTTGTGAATGAGCATCTGGGATGTGAGTTTTCTGATCTGTTCGAGTCTGATTCTCCAAAGGGCATCAACTTCCAATCGGTTCGGCAAGTGACCTACGTGAGGCCGCTCTCCTCCTTTCAGGGGGATGTTTCTGACTATCCGGAAGAGATGGTGTTTTTCAAAACGCAGTGGCAGGACCTGACTTCAGAATATCTCCTTCGCGCGGCGAAACCGTATTGCGGGAATTTTGGAAAGTGGTTCAAGCCGCGGTCCGAAATTTCGGCGTTTGTGGACCACTGCGTTGCTCAATGGCCGCAGAGCGTGCTCGGTGTCCATGTGCGCCGCGGCGACTTCGTTCCACAGGATCAGGACTTGCCGGAATCGCGTTACAACGCAGCGATCTCGCGTGCCCTGGCTGAGTTGCCCGATACAACCCGTATTCTGTTGGTGAGCGATGCCCCTCCGGAAGATCTTCGAGCAATCGAGAACGCATTTCCCGGCCGGGTCATGCCTCCCATCATGAAGCCGGAAGGCTTTCTCGGCGCGCGAGGCACGCTTTCAGAGGCGCGCGGCGCGCTGGTTGATATGCTGCTGCTCAGCCGCACTTCCATGTTGATTCTCACGCCGGGCTCTACCTTCGGTGAATTCGCTGGTTTCATCAGCAACATTCCTGCGGTGTTTGCCTAGTCGGTCAGTTTGCAAGTGGAACGGTTCGAATTTCGGAGAGATGCTCGATGGGTTTGGTCCTCAATCAGATTTCTTCGTTGATCTACCGGACAGGCATCGGTGGAATCGCTCAGACGGCCCGCGATATCACGCAGGTGCTTGCGGCTCGACGCACGAGGAGTATTCCCGGCTCCTTACTGCACAGTATCGGCGACCAGGGAGCCGGGTTTCGTCTTTTGTACATTCACTCCGGCTGGGCAATCTACAACGTAGGACTTGCGTGGTTCTCGGATCTGCCCGGTGTCTCCTGCACCATGGTTACGATCGATGATTTTCTGGCCGATCCCGGAATGCAGGAGGAGTACAACGTTCTTTTCTTTGGATACGCATACATCATGGAACTCGCGGAGCACGTCGCTTTCAACCGCCCTGTTTATGTCTGCATCCATGATCCGCTGGAGCTCTTCTATGAGGTTCCTCACTGGACGCGACTGGCGCCGTATCCCAAGGTGATCGAGCGCTTGAAGCACCAAACCAATGTGTTGTGCATATCACGCGAGGTTCAGAGCCACCTGTCAGCTGCCGGAATTGATGCCGCGTGCGTTCCTACTGCATCGCTGCTGCCTGCGGCCGACCACGCTCACATCGACCGGACGGCTATGCGTCCGTTGCGAGCGCTGACCGTGGGCCGAATCTACCGGCGCAAGCGATTTGAGATGTTCAACCAGATCGCGCGTGATTGCCGCCGTCGCGGAGTTCCGATAAACTTCCGCTCTAAGTGGGATCGCGCTCCGCTGCCGGAGGAGCGCTACATCACACTGCTCGACGATGTGGATTTCTATATCGTGACATCGTTTCAAGAAGGCGGCCCCTTGCCAGCCATGGACGCCATGCGTCGCGGAGCGATCGTACTTTCCACTCCCGTGGGCCAGATGCCGGAAATTATCGAAGATGGCATCAGCGGTTTTTTGTGCAACACCGCCGAGGAGTTTGTAAGTCGCCTGGAGGCTTTGTCTGCTGACAGCGGGTTGCGGCAACAGATGCGCCACCGGTCGCTCACGCGCATTCTGCAGGCGAGGTCGCCGGCGATCATCCGAGACGCCGTAGCGCGTGTTCTAGACCTTCCTGCGGTGGATCTCGGTTCTTCTGCGCGAGCCATTGAGGACAAGAATCGACTGGGTGACGAATGAGCGCTTCGGAATGCTCTTGGGAAGCTGCAACTTTGGGGTGGACTTGCAGTAGAATTCTGCTATTAGCTTGAAAGCGAACAGTACGTCCGGCATTCTGCGGGCAATAGGGAATAGGCCGTTTGTTCAAAGCGGTGAATCGTCGCTTAATGCGATCAAAGGAGAGCCAACCAGCATGGTTCCAAACTGGCTAAGGAAGATCACGCCGACGTGGGTCAGGCTCGCCTACAAGCGTTGGTGGGGGCTGCCGATGGTGCACCGCACCTATCGGACACTGTCGGTGGCAGAGACATTCCGGCATATCTATCGCACCAAGGCCTGGGGAGATAATGGTGAGCCATTCTGCTCGGGTGCAGGATCGGGCGGCCGTCCTTCCCAGCAATACCTGTCGCATGTTACGGAATTCATTTCGCAACACAACGTACAAAGCGTAATCGATTTGGGTTGCGGGGACTTCGCCGTGGGCAGCAAGATTGTGGAGACCACGGGCGTGCGGTACATGGGTGTTGATGTTGTGCCGGAGTTGATTGAGCACCACCGGCAAACAGTGAAAGACCCTCGGGTCAGCTTTCAATGTGCCGATATCACCAGCGATCAATTGCCCGTGGCGGACTTATGTCTGATCCGGCAGGTTCTCCAGCATCTGTCTAACGACGAAATTGCTCGAGTCCTCGGAAACCTGAGTAGCTTTCCCCTGGTTCTGGTGACTGAGGATGTCCCAGTGCACCCTAAGTCACATAACCGCGATAAGCCACATGGACCCGATGTTCGCCGCTATTACGGTTCCGGTGTCTATGTCGATCAGCCTCCGTTCTCTCGGCCTGCTCGGGAACTATGGAGTTTCCGATTAGAGGATGGAGCTGTACTAAGAACGGTCCTGCTTGGCCACAGGATGGACGAGATCGCAGAGAAAGAGCCGAAGACAGAAGCCAATCGCACGTAGGCGAAATTGGCGCTGCTTCAAATGCTGTGAAGCGTAATCTGTACTGGAGTGAATG
>CAILAZ010000109.1 GCA_903832295.1 uncultured Acidobacteriota bacterium | reverse complement strand
GGCAGACGGCGGATAGGGCTTCTTCAAAGGTTTTCATCCGCATGGTCCTCCACCGGATCGGCCTCGGAGTCTACGTCCAGACTTGGGGCGGGTTGCGACTCCACCACTACGATGGGTGGCTCTTGCCGATCCCAGGCTTCGACAGCCTCCGGCTGGAGCAGCCACGTCAGCACAATGGCCAGGGTTCCGCCGTCTACTGAGTACCCCCGCTCCAGCCGGGAATAGGTCGAGGGAGTCAACCCGATCATCTCCGCTGCCTCCCGCGCCGTCAGCTTCTCAGCCCAGCGCCAAGTGGCGACGAGCTTACCTAGTTTTTTCATAGCCCCACCTTCCGATACTCCTCACGCGAGCACGCCCGTTGTTTCACGCACCGCGTCCGCGACTCGATCACCTTGCGGCCCAGCATCGTCAGCAGCGCCGTGC
This sequence comes from uncultured Acidobacteriota bacterium, assembly GCA_903832295.1. Lineage (GTDB taxonomy): Bacteria > Acidobacteriota > Terriglobia > Terriglobales > Acidobacteriaceae > TOLSYN. The sequence continues at coordinate 1,596 of CAILAZ010000109.1, read as the reverse complement.
GTGTCCGCCTCAGCCCGACCCCCGTGGCCTTCCTCAGTTCGTGCTCGCTCTGCCAGTCGCCCATGAACTTGAGCATCAGGAGGATATCGGCCTCCATCATCACGTTCAGGGCTTGCTCTCTGGCCGGGTCGGGGTTAGGAGCGCCGAAGCCGCGCAGGAACGTGTTCATGCTGGCTGCACCTCCATATCCTTCTGCAACTCCACCAACATCCGCCCGCTCCCCCTGCACAGCAGGAACCCTGCCCAGGCGCTGCCGGGGACCAGCGCAGAGACGGGGTAGCCCTTGCCGGGACCGTGGTTGTAGAGCCTGCCCGTGGGGGCCACACGGACGTCCTTCCGCCCGCACACCGGGCAAGTGTGCGGGGCTGGGCTTATGATCGCTCGCCGAATCCGCTTCATGGTCGCCACTCCTCTAGCGTCGGCTCCGGCTCCCCGTTGAGCATCGCCCACCACGTCGCCGACGTGTACGCCTCCCAGCACATCTGGCACAGGTGCTCCACACCGAAGTCCCAGGACTCGGATGGCTCGGTCGATGCGCCGCACTTGGTGCAGTTACGCATGGGAAACCTCGATTGCCGCGAGCATGGCCTGGCAGCGCTGGGCTGGCGTGAGGCGGATCATAAACGTCGCCTCCGTTGCGGAGCTTTCATCGCGTAGCCACATCAAGTCAAGCGCGTCTTCGTATTTGCGCCACAGCCCGCGCCGCTCAATCTCGGCCTCGGCGAGGGCGCAAGCGTCCATGGTCTGCGCGCGCGGAACCCATCCATTGACTCCGGCATCAAAGAATACAACGGTCCACCAGCCACCAGGAGATCTACTCCCTCTCGACGCCATGTGGTCTGGCGCTTCCGGCTTCGGCTCCATCCACTCGCAAAGATGTTCCCAGTTCACGGTATTGATGTCTCTTTCAGCCATTGGCTCCCTCTCCGGTTGAACTTTGGAGAATTCCTTGACGGTTGCCGCTTCGGTCTGCGCGGCCATAGCGTCGAGATGGTCTATCAGATCGTGAAACCGCCGATGGACCTCCGGACCATAGCCTGTGCGGTGATAGTGCGCCACTGCGCGGGCCGCTGATTGCAGGCTGTTCAGCGCTGCTGCCAGCCCGTCCCGCTCCGTCGTCCGCGCCGCGAGTTCGGCGGTCAGGCGGGTGACCTCGGACTCATACCTGTTACCATCCGCAAAGATTTCGATGTGGTCTAGGTTCCCAATGATGATGCCTGCCAGTTCGTACTTTGTTTTGCGCTCCAGCCATTTGCGGCTGATGCGAGTAGTGGTTTCGGTGATGCTCATTTCACTTCCCCTTTCGCAGCTTCAGCCCGCAGGCGATCAAGGATAGACATCTCTGGCTGAGTGGCTGTGCCATTGATTAGATGTCTCTCTATTTGGTTATTGACATATACGTAAGCGTCCCCACACAGTTTCCGCGCCTCGGCAAGGTCGCCCCGCAGCACGTTGCGCTCGATCACGATCTCAGTGAGCGTGCCCGCGATCTCATGATTCGTCGCCTTCAGCCGCTCCACCTCCCCAGCGTGCTGGCACGGCTCCGAGGCGGCGAGGGCGGCTTTGGCCTTGGATGCAACGTGGTTCAACGCAAGG
>CAILAZ010000108.1 GCA_903832295.1 uncultured Acidobacteriota bacterium | reverse complement strand
CTCAATCCCTTTGACAAGCTCCGCGCCTACCGTCTCCTCGCCGACATTGTCCGCCGCCACGGCATCCAGCTTGTCCATGCCCACCACCGCACCGGCGGCTACTTCGCCGAATTCCTTTTCCGCCGCACCGGCATCCCATGCGTCGTCACCGTCCATGACATCTGGCACCGCGCCCCCTTCAAGTCCCTTCACGGACGCATCTTTCACCGCCTCATCGCCGTCAGCGCCTTCATCCAGCAGGGCCTCGTCCAGCACTTCGGCATCGCTCCCGCCGCCGTCACCGTCATCCACAACGGCATCGATCCCGCCCGCCTCACCCCCGCCACCTCTAGCGAAGTCGCCGCCTTCCGCCGCCGCTTCGGCATCGGCCAGCACGTCGTCTTCTCTCTCGTCGCCCGCATCACTCGCGCCAAGGGACACTACGACCTCATCCACGCTCTCCGCCTTCTTCCCCCCAGGCTCGCCTGCAAATGCCTCATCGTCGGAGAAGGCCGCGACCGCGAAAAGCTCCACCAGCTCGCCATCCAGCACGGCGTCGCCGACAAAGTCGTCTTCTGCGGATACCAGGCCAACATTTCTCTCGTCATGCAGGCCTCCGACGTCATCCTCCTCCCTTCGCACCATGAGCCCTTCGGCCTTGCCCTCGTCGAAGCCATGTTCTTCGCCCGCGCCGTCCTCGCCTCCAATGCCGGAGGCATTCCCGAGATCGTCACCCACCAGCACGACGGACTCCTCGTTCCGCCGGGCGATCTTCCCGCCCTCGCCCAGGCCATCCAGCTTCTCGCTACCGACGAGCCTCTCCGTCATCGCCTCGGCGAACAGGGCCAGCGCACCGCCCACGACCGTTTCCTTTTGAGTACAATGGTGGACCGCACCGAAACTCTTTACGCGGAGATCGTTCACTCCGCTTCGGCGCGCAACTCCGGGCTCGGAACCGCCTGACCGTTCCGCGCTCTGCTCCTTAATCATCTGTCCAGCATCCAATTTGGGGTTACATCCAACAACCTTGGGGTACAGGAGAGACAAGCGATGGCCGAACTAACCGGCAAGCCAGTGGAAACCCTCAACAACTCAGTGGCCGCAGCCCGCACTCCCTCCCCTGCCGAGCGCCAGTGGGCTGAAACCACCCTCGCCCACGCTCTCGCCCGCCAGCCGGAAACCCCCATCGGCGCCCCCACCGGCACCAATCTCAATGAGGATGGCACCGCCCGCTTCACCACCATCTCCAACCGCCCCATCCAGCGCCTCTACACCCAGGCAGACCTCCCCGCCGACTGGTCTGAAGAAAAGTATCTGGGCTATCCCGGACAGGCCCCCTACACGCGTGGCGTCCACGCCACCGGATACCGTGGCAAGCTCTGGACCATGCGCCAGTTCTCCGGCTTCGCCTCCCCCGAGGAGACCAACGAGCGCTACCAGTACCTCCTCGCCCACGGCAGCGGAGGACTCTCCGTCGCCTTCGATCTCCCCACCCTCATGGGTTATGACAGTGACCACCCCTTCGCCGAGGGCGAGGTCGGCAAATGCGGCGTAGCCATTGACTCGCTCGAAGACATGGAGATTCTCTTCCGCGGCATCGATCTCGAAAAGATCACCGTCTCCATGACTATCAACTCTCCCGCCAGCATTCTCTGGGCAATGTATCTGGCCGTCGCTGAGAAGCAGGGAGCCGACTGGAACAAAATCTCCGGCACCCTCCAGAACGACATCCTCAAGGAGTACATCGCACAGAAGGAGTACATCTACCCTCCCGCCGAATCCATGCGCCTCGTCATTGACACCTTCGAGTTCGGCGCAAAATACACTCCCCGCTTCAACACCATCTCCATCTCCGGATACCACATCCGCGAAGCCGGCTCCACCTCCCTCCAGGAGCTCGCCTTCACCATCTACGACGGTGTCGAGTACGTCGAATGGGCCTGCCGCCGCGGTCTTGACGTGGATGACTTCGGCCCCCGCCTCAGCTTCTTCTTCAACTCTCACAACGACTTCTTCGAGGAGATCGCCAAGTTCCGCGCCGCCCGCAAAATCTGGTACCGCCTAATGAAGGACCGATTCGGCGCAAAAAATGAGCGCACCTGGCTCATGCGCTTCCACACTCAAACCGCCGGGGTCTCCCTCACCGCCCAGCAGCCTCTCAACAACATCGCCCGCGTCGCCATCCAGGGGCTTGCCGCCGTCCTCGGAGGCACCCAGAGCCTCCACACCGACAGTTACGACGAAGCTCTCGCCCTCCCCACCGCCGAGGCCGCCCGCATCGCTCTCCGCACCCAGCAGATCATCGCCTATGAGAGCGGCGTGGCCAACACCATTGACCCCCTCGCCGGCTCCTACTTCGTCGAGCGCCTCACCCTCGACATGGAAAACGGCGCCTTCCAGTACTTCGACAAACTCGACGCCATGGGCGGCATGGTCAAAGCCATCGAGCACGGCTTCCCCCAGAAGGAAATCGCCGAAGCCAGCTACCAGTTCCAGCGCGCCAACGAATCCCGCGAGAAGGTCACCGTCGGCGCCAATGACTTCATCATCGACGAACCCTCGCCCAACATCCTCTACATCAGCGAATCCGTCGGCCAGCGCCAGAAAGCCAAACTCGTTGCCCTCCGTGCCCGCCGCGACAACACTGCTGTCGCCCGCGCCCTTGAGGCGCTCCAGCGTGCCGCCGCCCAAACTCCCAGCGCCGGAACCAACGGCCAAATCTCCTCCGCCAACACCATGCCTTTCATCCTTGACGCCGTCCGCGCCTACGCCACCGTCGGCGAAATCTGCGAAGCCCTCCGCACCGTCTATGGCACCTACACGGAGGCCTCCTTCACCTAGCGCTCCCGTTTGAGAGTGTGAACAGAGGGAGCTGCGGGTGCCCCATTCAACGCGTGGTTCGTTGGGTGGGGCGGTTGCTCTTCTCTTTGTTTCTCACTTCAGCCGTGGCCCATTCAACGCGCTTTAGTTGAATGAGTGCCGATGTCCTTTTCGCCTCCCGCAGGCCCTCTGCGCCGCTTCCAGCCAGCCCTCCCGCCCCTCCATGAAAATTCCTCTCTCCCGCCTCTTTCCCTCCGCCCCCTCTTTGCGGTAAAACTCTCCCTCATGGACTCCGGCATCCATCTCGTCAGCAAGTCTGGTCCCAGCGACCGTTTCTCCACCACCAACCCCGCCACCGGCGAGCCCCTCCACGAATACCCCATCGCCTCTGCCGAAGACGTCAACGCCGCCGTCTTCCTCGCCCGCCAGGCACAGCTCTGGTGGTCCCAGCTTCCGATCCTCCGCCGCTCCGCCGTCCTCCGCCGCGTCGCCCAGCTTCTCTCTGCCGGGCGCGAATCCCTCGCCGCCATCATCACCTCGGAATCCGGCAAGCCCATCCAGGAAGCGCTCCTCAATGACGTCATGGTCTCCATCGACGCCGCTCTCTTCTGTGCCGACAACGCCGCCGCCGTCCTCCGCACCCAAGCCATCCCGCACAGCAACCCTGCCCTGCGCCTCAAGCGCGGACAGCTCTCCTGGCAGCCTCTCGGTGTCATCGGCATCATCGCCCCCTGGAACTACCCGCTCTCCATCCCCGCCGCCGATGCCTTCGCCGCCCTCGCCACCGGCAACGCCGTCGTCCTCAAGCCCAGCGAACTCACTCCCCAGTCCGCCATCGAACTCGCCCGCATCATCGCCGCCGCCCTCGATGCCGAGGGCCTCGCCACCCTCCCCCGCCCCTTCCAGGTCGTCACCGGACTCGGACCCACCGGCCAGTCGCTCACCGCCAGCGCCATCGACAAGCTCATCTTCACCGGCAGTGTTCCCACCGGACGCCGTGTCGCCGTCGCCGCCGCCGACCGCCTCCTCCCCGTCACCCTCGAACTCGGTGGCAAAGACGCTATGATCGTTCTCGAAGACGCCGACCTCGACACCGCCTCCAGCGCCGCCGTCTGGGGCTCCATGATGAATGCCGGACAAACCTGCATCTCCGTCGAGCGCTGCTACGTCCACCGCGCCATCTACTCCCGCTTCCTCTCTCTCTGCCAGGCCAAAATCGCCCAGCTCAACGTCGGCAACGGAGCCGATCCCTCCACCGACCTCGGCCCCCTCATCTCCTTCCGCCAGCTTCAAATCGTCGAGCGCCAGGTGGAAGAAGCCCGCGCCCTCGGAGCCACCGTCCACATCGGCGGAACCCCGCTCCCCGCTCTCGGCCCCAACTTCTACGCCCCCACTCTCATCACTGACGTCAGCCACACCATGAGCCTTCTCTGCGAGGAAACCTTCGGCCCCGTCCTCCCCGTCCTCACCTTCTCCACCGACGACGAAGCCATCGCCCTCGCCAATGACAGTGACTTCGGCCTCGCCGCCAGCGTCTGGGGCCGCACCCCGCACGCCACCCGGGTCGCCCGCCGCGTCCTCGCCGGAACCGTCATGGTCAACGACCTCATCTCCGGCTTTGCCATCAGCGCCGCCCCCCACGGAGGCCTCAAGCAAAGCGGCATCGGACGCACCCACGGCATCCTCGGCATGGCCGAACTCGTCCGCCCCAGCTACCTCGACGTCGATCTCCTCCCCCGCATGAAAAAACTCTGGTGGTATCCCTACGCCGCCAACTTCGCCCCCCTCTCTGCCTTTGCCGAAATGCTCCACGCTCCCCGTCTCCTCTCCCGCCTCGCCGCCTCCCTCCGCACCCTCCCCCTCCTCCTCCGCCCCCGCCGCTGACACGCGCTTCGGATACCGGGAACCGCCCTCCCGCGCCACCAAATCCCATTCCGCTCCCCCGCCGTGTTTCCCGCCCTCGCCCTCGTGTACCATCATTTCTGCCATGCCTTTCCGCTCATGGATCCCCTGGAAGTCCGGCCCCGCTCCCTCCACCCTCGCCGAGGACGTTGCCCGCCTCGCAGCCGACTCCCGCACCCATCGCCTCTTCGACTGGTTCTCCCGCCATGAGCGCGACATAGCCGACTTCCAGCTCGCCATCACCGCCGTCCCCGCGCCCCCCTTCGCCGAGCACGATCGCGCCGCCTGGCTCCGCGAGCGCCTCCAGCCTCTCGGCCTCACCACCTCCATCGACGCTGTCGGCAACCTCCTCGCCGCCCGCCCCGGACTCCACCCCGAAGCCCCTGCCATCGCTCTCAGCGCCCATCTTGACACCGTCTTCCCCGCCTCCACTCCCCTCCCCGTCCGCCGAGACCACGCCCGCCTCCTAGGCCCCGGCATCGGAGACAACGCCTCCGGGCTCGCTGCTCTCTTCGCCCTCGCCTCTGCCTTTCACGCCGCTGCCATCCCCACCGCCACACCGCTCCTCTTCGTCGCCAATGTCGGAGAAGAAGGCGAAGGCGATCTCCGCGGCATGCGTCATCTCTACCGCCCCGCCACGCCCGAATCCGCTCCCCCCGCCATCGCCACGCTTATTGCCATCGACGGCGCAGGTTCAGACAGCATCATCTCCCAAGCGCTCGGCTCCCGCCGCTTCCAGGTCGTTATCTCCGGTCCCGGCGGCCACTCTTGGAGCGACCATGGCACTCCCAACCCCATCATCGCCGCCTCTCTCGCCGTCGAGGCGCTCTTCCGCATCCCCCTCCCCGCCGCCCCCCGCACCACCCTCAACGTCGGCATCATCGAGGGCGGAACCTCCATCAACACCATTCCCGAGCAGGCCGTCCTCAAGATCGATCTCCGCTCCTCTGACCCTCACCGCATCGACGATCTTGAGCACGCCCTCCGCCGCGCCGTGGCCGAAGCCTGTGCCGAAACCGACGCCCACGCTCCGCTCTCGCGTCCTTGCCTCTTCCACTCCATCACTCTCATCGGCGAGCGTCCTGCCGGAGAGCTCCCCGAATCCTCTCCGCTCCTCGCCGCCGTCCGCGCCGTCGATGCCCAGCTAGGCATCCGCTCCGAGCTTCTCCGCGCCTCCACTGACGCCAACATTCCCCTCTCCCTCGGCCTTCCCGCCGTCACCCTCGGTGCCGGAGGCGCCGGTGGTGGAGCACACACCATCCGCGAGTGGTACGACCCCGCCGGCCGCGAGCAAGCTCTCCGCCGCCTCACCCTCCTCACTCTTCTTCTCGCCGGTCTCCCGCCCGTCCCATCGGAGCCTCGTTAATGTCGCGCTCTCTCAAGGCTCACCTTCTTCTTCTCGCCGCCACCTTCATCTGGGGCGTAACCTTCATCGTCATAAAGGACGCGCTCTCCAACGCCACACCCTTTGTCTTCAACGCCGTTCGCATGTCCATCGCCGCCCTCCTTCTCTGTGCCATCTTCTTCCGCCAGCTTCGCCGCCTCTCCGCCGGAGCCCTCCGCGCCGGATTCGAGGTCGGCACCCTCATGTGGCTCGGCTATGAATTCCAAACCACCGGCCTCCTGTTCACCTCCGCCTCCAAGTCCGCCTTCCTCACCGGAATCTCCGTTGTCCTTGTCCCCTTGCTTCTCGCCGTCTTCTGGCGCCGTCATGTCAACCACTACACCCTCGCCGGGGTCGCCGCCGCGCTCATCGGACTCTTTCTCCTCTGCGTCCCTGCCGGTCAGGGACTCTCCCTCGCCTCCCTCAATCGCGGAGATATCCTCACCCTCGCCTGTGCCGTCGCCTTCGCCTTCCAGATCATCTCTCTCGGACGCAGCGCCCAGCGCTTCGACTTCGCCCACCTCGTCCCCGTCGAAATCACCGTCTGCGCCTTCTGGATGCTCATTTCCATCCCCATTGCAGACCGTCACGCCTTTATCCGCTTCACCCCTGCCATGTGCTGGGCTCTGGCCATCACCGCCCTGCTCGGAACCGTCGCCTGTTTCCTCGTCCAGGCCTGGGCGCAGCGCTTCACTCCTCCCACCCACACCGCCCTCATCTTCTCCCTCGAACCGGTCTTTGCCGGCATCACCTCCTACCTCCTCATCGGCGAGCGCCTAG
>CAILAZ010000107.1 GCA_903832295.1 uncultured Acidobacteriota bacterium | reverse complement strand
TGCGCCTAAAAACCAGTAGATAATCGGCGGAGGCCACGCTGCACCGCGACGAATCGTCCACGATGGTTTTGTGGGCAAGGTTCTTCGCCATCGTCCGGTTCCGTACCGCAAGTGGCTCTTTCCAAATCGCGTACCGCGCGATGTATTGCCAGCCGTGCTTTTCGTGCAGCCGAATGATGTCGCCGGGGAAGTCGATCAAGTGGTCTGTGCCACAGTTGCCCGATGGCACATCCATGCAATGTACCGCCGTCATGCGACCGGGGACGGCCAAGCGCGCCAGTTCATCGACCACAAAGTCATAGTGCGCGAAAAACTGCTGGTAGTTGGTGCAGTTCGATAAGTCGCGCTCGCTAGATGAATACGTGTATAATGCGCCCGAGGTGGTCGCAAACGGAGGTGAATATATCGAAAGGTGGATACTCTCATCCGGGAACTTGGCCATCGTTTCGATGCAGTCCGCATTATAAATCGCGTACCTTTCCGCGATTTCCTGGTCTAATACCGCCATTACGCTCTCCTGCCAATAAATAGGGATTTCTTGTTTCTCTTAGAGTGTACCCATCTGTGGCAATCGCCGCAGAGAAGCACTAGATTTTCAAGCACGGCCCGTCTCTCTCGAATTGCAAAGCTATCGACATGGTGGATGTGAAACTTAATCATCCCCCGGAGGACTGTCCTGTTATCGAGTCCGCACTTGCGGCACTTCGCGTCGTCTCTCTTCCAAACCGCCTTTACGCATTCGGCCCATTCCGGGCTGGAATAGAAAGATTGGCGTTCAGGCGTAGCCCCGCCCTTCCAGTTCGGATGCTCCTCTTTTGGTTTCCCAGCCATCCAGTGTTTTCCGTTTTTCAGATATGGGACGTGGCCATCCCTTAGCCTTGCCTGTCGGATGGATTCCTTTGTTGCCGGAGTATGGTGCTTTCCCTTAAATTGGCTTCCGTCCTTGGGCAACTGTCCCACGTTGCACCCGCGCGGGCGTGTGGGGATCCCGAAGTCCTTAAGCCAACCCCACACGGCCTTGGGGTTCCTAGAAGTAAGCAGGCCAATCTGCGGGCAGGTTAGTCCCTCAACCGCGTACTTCTGGCGCAGCCATTCTTTCGTTACTGGACGGGCCAACTTCTGGTAGGCCGCCTTGCAGGAAATGTTGCAGAAGTGAATCTTCACGTTAGCTGATTTCGCCTGGTTCTGGCGCGTCACTAACGCTCCGCAGAAGGCACATGGTGAGGTTGAATACATGCCCCTATTATACCACTACGTTCCGTGGGTTGATCCACGTAGGCATATTTTCTTCTGCCGTGAAGTTGACGCCCCGTTCAATCCGCATCGCGCTTCGCATCTCATGGACTAGATTCGAGAACATCTTGTCGGCGGCAATCGCCTTGCGTTGTAGATTCTCCATAACTGATTGCTCACCCTCGGTTGTTATGATGTCCACCTTGACGGGTCGCTGCTGTCCGAATCGCCAGCACCGGCGCACGCCCTGGTAGTATTGCTCAAACGAATGCGACGGGAAAAACGTCACGTGGCTACAATGTTGAAAGTTCAATCCCCAGGCCCCAATTTTAGGCTTAGTGACAAGCACCCGGATCTGGCCCGAGATGAACCCGAGAAACTTCTCTTCTTTCTCTTCGTCCGAGTCGTCACCGCTAACCTGAGTAGCGTCCGGCACGATGTCGGCCAACG
>CAILAZ010000106.1 GCA_903832295.1 uncultured Acidobacteriota bacterium | reverse complement strand
GTCAAGTAAAGCATTGGTGTAATCAAGCAGATCGCCCTCAAGCTGCTGGGCGAGGGCGATTATCGCGGACAGGATAAGTTGTTCCGATTTTGAGCATTGACTGAGCCACTTCAACTGCTTCTCCTTTGCCTTAGATATGGAGAAGCGCCAGGGCGGGGCTGAAAGAACTCCGGTAGTTCTTTAGTCGGGTTGATTCCCTGGCGCAACGCGACACATCGGGGATTCGGACCCCGCTAGCACTCCAACTAGTGATGCGCCGTCGCAAACCCTCCCCCCGAAGGGGGGCTAATCGTCCGCGCCACCGTGGAAGCCGAAGGCGGGTAAATGAGGTCTGCGAATCTTTTTTCAAAACCCACTGGTGGGCCGCAAGCACAGGGCGACTGTCGGGAGCGGAGGGTTCCACCAGCATTTATGACGTTGTATACCTGTAGCCTACATCACATTGGTGTATGGGTCAACAGGAAAGTGCAGATTTTTTCGGCGTGTCTCAGAGGGGGATGAAATGCAGGTTGTCGCTGACCAGGCCGGTCACGATGTTGCCGCAGCGCAAGCACGGCGGGGCACCGTTCGCCAACTGCGCCGACCAGCCAGCGACCAGGGCGTCCTTGCACGGCGAACAAACGAAACCCGTCGCTGGGCAAGTCATGCGGGTATGAGTGGCACTGATAGCCCACTCGGCGGAACGCTCACACGGCTGCCCCGCCGCGTAACTGTTGCTACACGGCGGGGCGAACTCCAAATCCTCCAAAACAGAGAACGCCGGCTGCGCGATCACAGCACATCCTCATCCTGTAGCGAATCCCGCAACGCCTCATCAATCATCCAGTCCATGCGGCGGGACGCCTCAAGCCAATACTCGCGGACAATGACGAATCCCGACCAGGCCAAAATAGACAACCCGAATGCGGTTAAGAAGCTCATGCGACCTGCTCCTGACCACCGGACTGCTCAGCGATAGATTGCAGCAGCGGCATCCAACGCGGGCACTCTTCATCGACGCTGACCACAATGATTTCAGCGGCCTCTTTCGACGTGTAACCCTGTTCCTCAAGGGCTTGCCCGATCCCAGCCACGCCGGCAGCGGAAGGATATGAGGAAAGGGTTTCGCAAACAGCCCACTCCATCCGCTGAGTTCCAGTATCGGCGCGGGCCTGCCCGATCAGACCGGCCCCAGTCACCCCGATAAACATTGCGACGGGCGGTGCCCACCAAAACTTCCAATCCTTCATCACACAACCTCCACAGGCAGGGAAGCAGCGAAACGCTGCAATTCCGCGACAGGTATCAACACTTTCCGCCCATATTTACGGGCCACCAACTGCCGGGAACGGCGCAACTCATACACTTCCCTCACCGTTATCCCCAGCCATTCGGCTGCCTTGTCTTGCGGGACAAGCAGCCCATCCATCGTCACAGTCCAAACCTCCATCCAGTCGAAGTGCAATGACATAACCCTAGCATGCGACGACCGGAACATGCAAGAACTGAGCAGAAATCTGCATGTTGCAGGTAGAACACCGTGGTCGGGAGCAGGAATGTTGACTGGAAGCGCAGAACATGACTAGGCTTATGTGAGGGGCCGGAATCCGATCCCACCAAACAGGAGAGGAAGCTAGTGATCTGCAATGATCAG
>CAILAZ010000105.1 GCA_903832295.1 uncultured Acidobacteriota bacterium | reverse complement strand
TCTACTGCCCGCGCTCTCTTCGCAAAATATGAGAATGGTCTGGGCGATCTCGCGCCGGGGATGATAGATCCGGCAAAGGCAACAAAGGGATCAAGCATGTCCATGGGGATTTCCATAGGCGACGGTGGCGGCGGCAGTGCTGAGCCTCCGGATACCGATAACCGGTTGCAAATTGACCTTGCTCGGGATATGCCGGAACACCCTGACAACACAATGGCGAAGATCCCTCAAGTGCATGCTGCCCGGTATCGTGCTGCCCTCTACCTTCAGTTGGCGCAGATGCACTGGAAAAAGCATCCTGCCGTAGCACGGGAAGCACTGCGCAAAGCTATAGAAGAGGCCGAGCTCTGCGGCCCTGAAGTGGCGGGGGGCTACAGCGATGCGGCAGAGGTTTATGTGCGGATGGGGGACGAGGAGAGCGCCAAGAAAACATTGGAAAAGGGGACCAATGTGGCCGCTAAGCTCTACGAACTGGACGTAAAGGCGGAGAATCCGAACCTTGCGCCTGTGATTTTCTGGCCTTCTTCAACCGCCTGGTTGCGATTGGTGCGCAGTGGGGCAAAGATTTCTCCGCAGTGGGCGGTGGAACTGATGAAAACTGCCCCGAGTGAGAACGTGGTTGGCCTGGGTCAGATGGTGATTGCAGCATCCCTGCTGAAAGTCGAGTACCTTGTGGGAGATTCTCTGGAAATCCACGGAGACAAAACGAACTGGGTTTCTGGAGAGGAAGACAAAAACGGCGCGGGCCAGGAGAACCAGCGCAGGGAGACCAGGGACTAGCGTCCTCACGGGAAATCATATCGGCGTGCCATGGAGTTTGGAGCTGTATTCCCGGCTGTTCTCCGCTTTCCTGCACGCAAGCGTCGTGCGTATTCTCCCAGGCTGATCGAGGAGTCCGCCATGGTTCCACGGGGGGAAGGCGCAGGAGCAATCGGAGAAACAATGAAGTCAAAGTGCCGTGTCGCCAGCAATTCCGTGCTAGCGGGCGCTGCGGGGCTGGTCTCGGGGAGCAGGCGCGATCCCGACTCCAGCTGCTTCGCTGCATGCGGCACCGCGACCGTCGAAGGCTTGGCGGGCGAGCCCGGGTGAGCCTCAGGCACATGGAGTGTGCTGGGCATCTGGGCCGCAATTGGCACAGCGGTTACGCCCGCAATCATGAGGAGAGCCCGCAACATTAGGACTTCGACAGGCAAAAGGCAGGCGAGGATGCCCGAGCCATGCCACACCATCCCCTGCGGAGGAATCTGGGCTTCCTGAATAACACGAAAAGGGGTTGATCGATGCTTCTGCGTACGAGCAGCGAACCCTTTATGATAGGTGTCGGGTTTACATACAGTATTTCAGGCACAGCCACGGTGACTCGAGTGAATGGTTCGGTGGCCGGATTGACGGGCGCACGGAGATATACACGATGGGCGATGCTGCTGGTGGCGCTGGTCTGCCCCTTGGCGGCTGCCGCACAGGGTGTACCCGTGCCCCGCAGTTCCGGAGCAATGGGTGCCAGCAGCCTTCCAGAAAGTGCGTTGCTTGGTTCACAGATTGTTCTCGCCGAGGGCAGAACCGTTGAGAAAATCGAACTGCAGGGAGTCAGCAGTGATGTTAAACAGTCCGAACTCCTGAAAAGAATTCCGCTGAAGGCAGGAGACCGGCTGGAGCGCCGCAACCTTCGCGACAGTTTGCGGGAGCTGTTTGCAACGGGGCGTTTTGCAGAAATTGAGGCTGACGCTGAGGTGCTGCCTACGGGCGGGGTCTCGCTGAAATTTCGTACGTTGCCCAACTACTTCAACGGCAGCGTCACTGTCACCGGCCTCCCCAAAATCGGACCCAACGAAATACAGGTTGTGAACACCGGACGCCTGGAACTTGGTACGCAGTTCACCGAAGAAAAGTTGAAAGACTCTGAGAGCAGGATACTCCGGTTGCTGCACGACCACGGCTACTGGAAAGCGCAAGTGGGAGCCACCCTGCTGAGGCACAAAGACTCGCAGCAAGTTGACGTGGAGTTTCGGGTGGAAGCTGGAGAAGCTGCCAGGGTTGGTAAACTCCAGGTCAAAGGCGATCCGCTCCTTTCTGCCGTCGATGCCGTTGAGATTTGCAGGATGCAGCCGGGCAAACGGGTGCGCGGGGATATGTTGCAGCACGCTGTAGCACGTCTGAGAAAACGTTATATCAAGCAGCGGCGGCTGGAGGCGCAACTCACCGTGGGCGTCCCTGTCTTCCATTCCCTGACCAATACGGTGGATTTCGCCTTTGAGGTTGAGCGCGGCCCCGTGATCGATATTCACGCGGAAGGCATGCAGCTTAGCCGTGCCAAGCTGAAGCGGTATGTTCCGGTGTATGAAGAGCACGCCGTAGACGAAGACTTATTGAACGAGGGGCGGCGCAATCTGCGCGACTACCTGCAAGGTCAGGGTTTCTTCGACGCCGTGGTTCAGGTGCGGCAGGATGAAGACAAGGCGCACGACCAATTACACATCGTCTATTCCATCCAGCGCGGTGAGCAGCACAAACTTCGTGCCATTGAGGTTCAGGGAAACAGACTGTTTAATACGACGACTCTTCGCGAGCGACTGGGCACGCAGGTATCCAGCATGCTGCAACCTCACGGGCGCTACAGCCAGGGGATATTGGCAAACGACCTTCAGGCAATCAAAAACTTGTATCTCGCCAACGGACACCCGTTGGTGAAGGTGGGCAGCGAGGTGGTGGACGATTACGGTGGCGCGCGTGGCGACATGAAGATCGTCATAAAAGTGGAGGAAGGGCCGCTGGTCCGGGTGGCTTCACTTAAAATCCTGGGAGCGCGTGCAGTCGCTGAGGGAGAGATCCGTGCCATGATCAATACTGGAGCGGGCCAGCCCTTTTCGGAAGCCACGATCGCCGATGATCGCGAAGTAGTGATGAACTTCTATTTCAACCGTGGCTTCCCTTCCGTACAAATGGAAAGCTCGGCGAAGTACGCCGATGACACTCACACAACCATGAATGTGGTTTATGCACTGAAAGAGGGCGAGCAGGAGTTTGTAAACCGCGTATTGGTGAGCGGGGTTGAGCATACGAAGCCGCACATCATAAATCGCGCTGTCGTCATCCATGACGGTGCGCCGCTCAGCCAGGAAAAGATGTTGCTGACCCAGCGCAACCTGTACGATCTAGGAATTTTCAATGAGGTGCAGACTGCGATTGAAAATCCAGAGGGGGATGAGAAGCAGAAGGATGTTCTCTTCCAGATCAAGGAGGCGAAACGCTGGACCTTCAACTACGGTCTTGGCCTGGAAATTGGTACCGGACTGAACACAGCCCAGGGCGGGTCTCCCCAGGGAGAGACAGGCACAAGCCCGCGCGTAACACTGGATGTCACGCGCATCAACTTTCGAGGCCGGGACCAGTCGCTGATCTTCAAATCGCACTTTGGCAACCTGCAGAAGCGGGCCTCGCTCAGCTTCGACCAGCCGCGCTGGTTCGATCTGCCCCAATGGAGGCTGACCCTCACCGCCCTTTATGACAACACACGCGACGTGAACACCTTCAGTAGTGACCGGCTTGAGGGTTCCGTGCAATTGACGCAAAGAGCTACCAAGGCGTCACAATTCCTCTATCGCTTCTCCTATCGCCGAGTGAAGGTCGATCCCAACAGTTTTCCATCAGGGTTCAGCCCAGACCTAATTCCGATCTACTCGCGTCCTGTTCGCGTGGGCATGCCGAGCCTCACCTATCTACGTGACACACGCGATGATCCCCTGAATTCAACTAAGGGAACCTACAATACCGGCGACATTGGAATTGCTTCCGGCTACTTCGGTTCAGAGGCGAACTTTGGCCGCCTGCTGGCTCAAAATGCGACTTACCACAAGTTTCACCACAACTGGATATTCGCACGCTCGTTGCGCGTAGGCGTGGAAACCCCATACGGCAGTCTCGGATATATTCCACTACCGGAGCGCTACTTTGTAGGGGGTTCGAATTCCCATCGCGGATTTGCCATCAACCAGGCGGGACCGCGCGATCTGTTTTCCGGCGCGCCACTGGGTGGCAATGCAATGGTAGTCAGCAACCTCGAACTGCGTTTACCACCCGCTCCGCTACCGCTGGTTGGAGACAACTTGAGCTTCGTGCTCTTCCACGACGTGGGAAACGCTTTCGGCACGGCCAACCAGATGTGGAAGAGCCTCCTTCGCTTCAGCCAGCGTGACAAGGCTACTTGTCGGGATCTGAGTGCCTCTGCCTCCTGCGATTTCAGCTATATGTCGCAGGCCATCGGCACCGGAGTACGCTACAGGACGCCGATCGGCCCAGTACGCGTCGATCTTGGATACAATCTGAATCCCCCGGTGTTTCCCGTAAAGCAGCCAAGCAACGGGCTGCCATACTCTGAGCAAGTTCGGCACTTCAACTTCTACTTCAGCATCGGGCAGACATTCTGATGAAGAGCGTGCGATCTCTCATTCCGTGGACGCTAGTGTTGCTCCTGGTAGCAGCACAGGGGGAGGTGGTTGACCGTACCATCGCAGTTGTGAATCGCCATGTGGTGACCTGGAGTGATCTCGATACCCAGATGCGCTTCGAGGCCCTCGAGAATGGACGCGCACTTCAGGATGTCGGTAATGCAGAGCGCTACGCTGCTTTTGACCGGTTAGTCCAATATTGCATCCTGCGGGACCAAATGCAGAACACGACTTCCGCATCCTCCGCCGAAGTTGATGCACGGGTCGCGGAGTTGCGAGCAGGATGGAAGATGGAGCGGGACAGCGTGAAGTGGGAAGCAACTCTCGCCCGCTACGGACTGTCATCGGCGGATCTGCGTGAACTAGTTACAAACCAGATCGAAATTATGAGCTTCATGGAGTTCCGAGTCCGGCCCCTTGTTCGAGTTTCACGCAAAGAAGTTGAGGACTACTACTCCACCACATTGGCTCCGCAGGCGATGGCAATTGGCCAAGACCCAGGGTCCGTCGAACAGATGACACCGAAAATCCGCGAGTTGCTGGCGGAGCAAAAGATCAATCGGGAGATGGAGCGTTGGCTCGGGACCCTCCGGGCTCAAAGCAGTATTCAGATCTTGTGGGATGGAGTTCGGTAATTCGCGGAACGATATGAGTGAAGAACCAGAGAGCGGGAAATCCGGGCAGGCCGAGCATTCGCAAGCGCTTTCGCGGAGGTCTTCCGTGCTCAAACCGAGTGGGCGCGCTCTCCTGTGGTTATCTGGAGCCTTGCTAGTACTCCTCTGCATGGGGCTGGCATTGGCGCGCTATATAGCGAGCGCGAATTTTCATGAGCGCGTTCGTCAATTTGCAATCGCCCGTTTGGAGCGCGCATCCGGCGGTCGTGTGGAATTGCAGAGCGTCGAGTGGGTTGCTCTTCAATTCCAGTTCAAGGTTACTGGTCTCACTATCCACGGAAAAGAGTCCGCGCAGGAATCGCCGTTGCTTCACGTGGATCACGTGCGCGCGCAGGTGAAATGGGCTCCGCTGCTTCGAGGCCGAATTACTCTACGCGAGCTCACCGTTACGAATCCGGTAGCGCATGTGAATGTCTATAAAGATGGTTCCACCAACATTCCTGAGCCACAGGATCCGCGCCCGGCGCCCGCGGACCAACCTGAAGAATTCCTGCGACTAGCAACGGACCACGGGGAATTGAGCGGTGGTCTGCTGCAGTGGAATGAAAACAAGATCAAACTCAATGGGACTGCAGAAGACATCGCGGTCACGCTGCGCTATCGCGCATGGGACCGCCATTATGACGCCACGGCCAGGGTCGGAAAGGTTCGGATACGCCTGCCGGAGCGGGAACCTATCACCTTTGGTGCAGAGGCGGTGCTTCATCTCTATCGCGATCGTCTGGAAGTGCCGCGGTTCCGTGTAAGCCAGGGGCGCAACTGGGTGGAAGCCAGTGGAGCTGTCAGCGGCTTCGCTTCTCCCGTCGCACAATTTTCCTATCGGGCATTATGTGATCTCGGAGAAATCGCCAAACTGTCGCACTACCGCGAACTTCGCGCTGGCGCCTTGGAATTGGTGGGAGAAGGCACCTATCGCTGGGACCACGCTGGATACGGATTCGTGGGCAAAGCGAAAGCTCTCGGAGTTACCTGGGCGGACCACGTAGTGCGCCTCGAAAATATCAGCGGGGGATTTACGTACTCGTGGGACAGGGAGCGCTTCAGCGCGGATTCCATTTTTGCCACGGCGCTTGGCGGTACAGTGCACGGAAGGCTGAATGCCAGCAGCGTTCATGGCAAGGAGTCACTCGGGAGAATTGAACTCGAAGTTTCCGGTATCGAAGTAGAACAGGCGCTCCGCGCATTTACCACAGAGGGTCTTCCGCTTGCGCGCCTCCATCTATCCGGTTCCACAGCGGGAACCCTGGACGTAAATTGGAGTGGCACTCCGCAAAACGCCAGAATGGATGGTGATCTCCGCATTCATCCGCTGGCACGTGCAGGGGAGTTGCCCGTTGCCGCAGTCGTTCAGGCCACCTTCGACTTCAAAAGCCAGGTTGCGCAAGTGCATAGCTTCGAGGCAAATACACAGGCGACAACCCTCTCCGCGCGCGGCCGTATGGCCTTCAACTCCGACCTTCATCTGGATGTTACCACCCAGGACTTCTCTGAACTTGGGCCGATGGTTAACGCATGGCGCGGCAGCCGCGCGCAGCGGCTCCCGGTGGAGTTTGGGGGGCGTGCGCAATTCCACGGCAGTATATTGGGTCAGCTCGACAACCCTTCAGTAGTCGGACATCTCGAACTACACGACTTCACCACGGTGATACGAAGATGGGAGAATCATGACCCGCCCGCGCCCATTGAGCACGACGTGCGCACGCGCTGGGATCTGCTCGAGGGAGACGTGGAGTATTTCTCCACTCACGAAAGCTTGCGCAACGGAGTTCTTCAACGCCGCGGTACCCGCATCGCTCTGGACGCGAGCGTTACGCTGGTGAATGGGAACTATGACGCAACGCGCCCCTTCGCTGCCCACCTAAGGATGGAGAACGCGGAAGCAACCGAGTTGCAGGGATTGGTTGGGACGCACTACCCCGTCAGCGGCCTGGTGAGTGCGGATGTCCGTGTCGGAGGGACGGAGAACCAGTTGAGCGGCAACGGCCGCATCTCGCTGAAAGATGGCACGGCATGGCAACAGGGAATACATGCTGCGACTGCGAATGTGAACTTCACGGAAAATCAGGCCCAGTTGCGCGACATCGTTGTGAAGAGCGATTTAATGCAACTCAGCGGCAGTGCGCAGATCAACGTGGAGACCAGAGAATTTGGCTTCGACCTGAAAGGAACTGAGATCAGGATTGAAAACCTGCGCACAGTGCGCGAGGGCAAAATAGGAGTTACCGGACAGGCCACCTTCGAGGCAAGTGGTTCGGGAACACCGAACGCCCCAGTTGTTAACGGGCGGCTGCGTCTCCGGAATCTCGCAGTCAATCACCAACACATCGGTGATCTGAACGTGGATGCTGTGACTCACGGATCGGAGATGACCCTGACCGCCCGTTCAAGTTTCAAGGCCGCCGAACTGAGGTTGGATGGACAAGTGCATCTGCGCGGCCAGATGCCCATGCGACTGACTGGAGAGTTGCAGAGCGCAAATTTAAACCCGATTCTCGAGATCTTCTTGCCGATTCGTCATGGAGCCGCGTCCGAGCTAAAACTCCATATGGAGGCATCCGGCGAGTTGCGCAGCCCTCGCGACATAGCAGCCGACGTGGTAATAGAGCGATGGTTCACCAACTACGGAGGCATTGGAGTAAACAACGACGGCCCCGTCCGTTTGAAGATGGCAAATAGAGTACTGACCGTCGAACAGTTCCGCATGGCCGGGGAGCAGGGAACGCGTTTTCTCCAGGTTGCTGGCCAGGTCCAGCTCGGCGGGAAACGCGAGGTGGACATACGCGCGGATGGTAGTGTCAACCTGAAGTTGCTGGAAACGGTGAATCCCAATCTGATGGCCAGCGGTGTGGCCGACCTCAACCTTCAGATCAATGGAACGCTTTCGCGTCCCTTGCTGCGCGGACGACTCAATGTCAGGAACGCTGCCATTACCTACATCGACTTTCCCAACGGGCTTAGCGACATTTCCGGCACCATGGTTTTTAACGAAGACCGCCTTCAGGTGCAGGAATTGACTGCTCGCACCGGAGGCGGCCTGCTGCATTGCGGGGGATTCATCACGTACTCCCCCACGCAAGGGCTAGGATTCAACCTCTCGGCCAGTGGGCGCGACATACGCCTGCGCTATCCTGAGGGCTTGAGTTCCACGGCCGACGCGACTGTTTCGCTAACGGGATCGTTGAAGAATGCGCTGCTCTCCGGAGATATCACGATCACTCGGCTTGGGGTGAACCCGCAATTCGATTTCGCAAATTATCTTGCGATGGGAGTGCGAGGCGCTCCCGCTCAGAGAATTGATTCTCCTCTTAATGACATTCATCTTGACGTGCATGTGATCTCCACTCCGGAACTGCAGGTGCAGACATCCCTAGCACGCCTTAGCGGAAATGTGGATCTGCGCCTGCGTGGAACCGCTGCACGACCGGTCGTCTTGGGTCGCGTGAATCTGCTTGAAGGGATGATCTTCTTCAATGGGACTAAGTATCGAATGGAGCGCGGTGATGTGACGCTTACTAATCCTGTGCGCATTGAGCCTACGCTCGACGTGGAACTCTCCGCCCGTGTGCGCGACTACGACATCACCCTCGGCTTTCACGGTTCCATGAATAAGCTGACGCCTTCATACCGATCGGATCCGCCACTCTCCAGCACAGATATCATTTCCCTGTTGGCACTTGGCCGCACTGCGGAGGAGTCTGCGAATCCCGCAATGATGGGTACGTCGCAGTATCAGCCGACCGTATCCGAGAGCGCATCCACAGCGCTTATCGGCCAGGCGCTCAATGCCACAGTGAGCAGTCGGGTGCAGCGTCTCTTTGGTGTCAGTCGGCTCAAGATCGATCCTAACGTGGGTGGGGCGCTCAACGCCGGGTTGGCTCGTGTAACGGTGGAGCAGCAGGTTTCCAACAAACTTACGCTCACCTACATTACAAATCTGAATCAGTCGGCACAGCAGATCATCCAATTTGAGTACAACGTGAACAAGGATGTTTCGATTGTAGGCGTACGCGACCAAACCGGCGTGCTCTCCTTCGATATCCTCTTCCGGAAGCGTAAGAAATAGTATCCGGCCTTATGTGTGGACGATTCCGAGTAGCGCGTAGCAAAGAACTCCTCGAAGCGGCATTTAGCGCTGAAGACGCACTCGAGGAGATCGAGTGGACTCCACGGTACAACGTGGCTCCGGCACAGGATATCCTTGTGGTTCGTCAGGGTTCCTTGGGGAAAGTGCGCAGGCTGTCACTGATGCGATGGGGGCTCATTCCGTCTTGGGCAGCCGATCCCTCCATCGCATTCAAGATGATCAATGCTCGAGCAGAAACCATCGCTGAAAAAACTGCATTCAAAGAGCCGTTCCGGTTTCGCCGCTGCTTGGTTCCGGCCGATGGTTTCTATGAATGGAGGCGAGAGGGAAAACAGAAACTGCCATTCTGTTTCAGCCTCCTCGACGAATCACTCTTTGCTTTTGCCGGAGTTTGGGAGCGATGGAAGGGACCGAAGGGGATTTCAATTGAAAGCTGTTCAATTCTCACAACAGCGTCTAACGAACTGATGCAGGATGTCCACGATCGCATGCCCGTTATCCTTCCTCAAGATGCCTATGATCGGTGGCTCGACCCTGATTGTGTAAGTGCCCCGGATTTGCAACCACTCCTGAAACCATACTCCGCGAGTGCCATGCGCCGCTTTCGCGTGAGCCAGCGCGTGAACCATGTTAAGAACGACGATGCCGAATGCGCGGCCGGAATTGACGCCATGTAGTCAGCAGGTGGTGCGTCGTCCGCACAAAATATTCTCCAAAGGGGGCTATATCAATGAGTGTTCTCCAGGGCTTTCCACGCATCACGCCTTTTCTCTGGTTTGATTCCAATGCAGAAGAGGCTGTCAATTTCTATCTCACGATATTTAAAAACTCGCGCCGCCTTGACGAGTTGCGAATCCCAGACGAGAGCCGCAAGGCGGAGAAGGTCCTCACCGTTGCCTTCGAACTAGATGGGCAGAAGTTCACCGCTCTCAACGGAGGCCCTCATTTCAGCTTTACAGAGGCTATCTCTTTCACTGTACGCTGCGATTCGCAGGAAGAGGTTGATTACTATTGGAGCAAGTTGTCGGCTGGAGGCAAGGAGATCGAATGCGGCTGGCTCAAGGACAGGTTCGGCCTTTGCTGGCAAATTGTTCCAGCGCGCTTGCCTGAACTCATCAAGAACCCGAAAGCTTTTCAGGCGATGATGAAGATGAAGAAGTTCGACATAGCAGAGTTGGAGCGAGCCGCGCAGGAGTAAAGCGGATAGGCGTAGTCATCTCAATGAAAGTCGTGGGATCTCACCTCAGCCTTGCTGATTGTGAGCGGGCGAATTGTGTGAGCCTTCACGGAGATCACATTTTCCTGGTTCTGCAACTCGCCCTCAATCAGTAGGAATTTCTCATACACCACCACCTGCTTGAACTGCTCATAGACAGCGGGTGTGATGATCGCGTTGGCAATCCCTGTTTCATCCTCGATGCTGAGAAATACAAAACCTTTCGCTGTTCCTGGACGCTGGCGCGCAATCACACATCCCGCGATGAGCGTGCGTCGCCCGTGCTGAAGCCCTGCAAGATCAGTCGCAGCGTGGACGCCCATCTGTACGAGTTTCGCACGATGCGATGCCATGGGGTGTCTCCCCACGGTGATTCCAGTGCCGGAATAGTCCGCTACGAGTCTTTCCTCAATCGTCATCTGTAGCAGCGGCGATGGTTCCTCAACTTCCTCCTCGGGTAATTTATCGAGCAGCGGTCCGGCGGGGCGTCCCGCATATTCCACCTGCCACAGAGCATCGCGCCGGTGCCCCACTTCGCTCAGCGAATTTAAAGCCCCAATGTTTGCAAGGAGTGCCAGATCGCTTTTTCGCATTTCCGGCACACGCAACGGAAGTTCCTGGATCGATGCGAAACCGCCTGACTCCCGCGCAGCCAGAAAAGCCATGGCTATTTCCTTGCGCATTCCACGTGCATAACAAAGCCCCAGGCGTAGCGCAAACCGGTGTGTTCCATTTTCTGGCTCTAGCGTGCAGAGCCAATTAGAGTGCTGCACATCTAAAGGTTTCACTCGCAGACCATGGCGCTGCGCATCCTTCACTATCGTTGCGGGTGAGTAGAATCCCATCGGCTGATTGTTCAGCAGTGCCGCTGTAAACGCCGCAAGGTAATTACATTTGAGATATGCGCTGGCATAGGCAATCAGAGCAAAGCTTGCGGCGTGCGACTCCGGAAATCCATAAAGCGCAAACGATGAGATCGACTGAATGATCTCCTCCTGCACCTGGGGCGCAATTCCGTTCGCGGTCATGCCGCGATGCAATTTCCCATGCAGGTCCTTCATGCGCGCCATTGAGCGCCTCATCCCCACCGCGCGGCGCAACTCTTCCGCCTCGCCGCCGGTAAAGTTGGCGACGATCATTGCCATGCGGATAAGCTGTTCCTGAAACAGGGGAATCCCCAGCGTGCGCTTCATCACCGGCTCCAGCAGCGGATGATAGTACGTCACTGCTTCACGTCCGCGCCGCCGCTTCATATACGGATTCATCATGTTCCCCACAATCGGCCCCGGGCGAATGATTGCCACCTGCACCACGATGTCGTAAAAGCACACCGGCAGATTGCGTGGCAGCGCCGCCATCTGGGCCCGGCTCTCCACCTGGAACATGCCCACCGTGTCCGCCGTCTGCAGCGCGCGATAGGTCGGCGGATCGTTCTGCGGAAGCTGCGCCAGGTCGAGTGGCTCAGAATAATGCTCGGGCACCAGAGTCAGGCAATCCTTCAGCACGGCCATCATACCCAACCCCAGCAGATCGACCTTAATGATCTTCATGTCTGCGCAGTCTTCTTTGTCCCACTGGATGACCGTGCGCCCCGGCATGGAGGCTGGCTCGATCGGAACCACTGCATCCAGTTGTCCCCCGCAGATCACCATCCCGCCGGAGTGCTGCCCAAGATGGCGCGGCAGGTCCTGCATGCGCTGGCAAAGCTCCACGTACTTGGCGATGCGGCGATGTTGCAGATCGAAACCGGCATCCTGAAAGTTGCGTCCCAGCGAATCGTCTTTATCCTTCCATTCCCACGCGCTCACCAGTTTGGTCAGTCGATTTAGTGTCTCAGCGTCAAAGCCGAGGGCCTTGCCCGCCTCGCGCGCCGCTGAGCGTCCGCGATAGGTGATGACGTTTGCCGTCATCGCCGCACCGAGTTCGCCGTAGCGCTGGTAAACGTATTGAATCGTCCGCTCGCGCTGCTCTCCACTGGGCAGGTCAAGATCAATGTCTGGCCACTCGCCACGCTCTTCAGATAAAAATCGTTCGAAGAGCAAGTCCATGCCCACGGGATCGATGGCAGTGATGCCGAGTGCGTAGCAGACCACACTGTTGGCCGCTGATCCGCGCCCCTGCACAAGGATCCCTTCGCGTTCGCAGAACTGCACGATGTCCCAGACAATCAGGAAATATCCGGCAAGACCGAGCTTTCCTATCAGGCCCAACTCGCGCTGCGCCTGCTTCTGCGCCCGTGCAAAGAGCTTCTCATCCCGCTTCGGCAGGTAGCGGTTCCGTATCCCCTCCGCCGTGCGTTTTTCCAAGAAAGACTGCATCGACTCATTCTCTGGAACCGGATAATCCGGAAAGCGATAGCCAGGATCGCCCATATCAAAGTCGAGCCGCGCCGAGAGTTCCATCGTGTTTTCGACCGCCTCCGGCAGGTCGCGAAACAGCTCCCGCATCTCGCGCGGCCCTCGCAGGTAGCGCTCCGCGTTCGGCGTCAGCAGGCGCCCGGCTGTCTCCAGCGTGCAGTGGTGGCGGATCGTGCTCAGCACGTCGAGCACCTCGCGCTCGTAGGCCGTGGCGTAGCTCACGCCGTTGGTGGCCAGCAGCGGAAGTCCCAACCCGCGCGCTATGCGCACCGCCGCCTGGTTGCGGTGCTCCTGCTCGCGCTCAAAGTGGCGCTGCACCTCAACGTACACGTTATTGCGCCCGAAGATGTGCGTGAGCCGCTCCACTTCGCGCCGTGCCGCCTCATATCCGCCGCCGGCCAGCGCCGCTGCCAGCGGTCCCTCGTCGCCTCCGGTCAGGCACACCACTCCCCCGGCGTGCTCTGCCACCTCGACCGCCAGCGCCGCACCCTCCGTCTTGTGCGCCTGGCGCAGCTTGTAGCGTGAAATCAGCCGGCACAGATTCTGATACCCGCCCTGCGTCTCCGCCAGCAGTGCCCAGCGCACCGGCTCTGCCGGAACGCGATGGGGCAGCCAATCTGGCGGACGCACCCGCTCTCCGCCATCCCGCACCGCGATCTCGGCTCCAATGTGCGCCCGCGTCCCCGCCCGCTCGGCGGCCATCTTGAAGCGCGGTGCGCCGTACAGGCCGTTGCGGTCCAGCAGCGCCATCGCCGGCATATCCAGTTGTGCGCAGCGCGCCATCAACAGTTCGGGAAGCGAGGCCCCTTCCAGAAAGCTGAATGCCGAACGCGCGTGAAGTTCTACATACATCGTCTCTCTCAGTCGTAAATGCCTATCAGGTACCAGCAGCCTGCGCCGGGGTCATGTGCCAGCCGCAGGCAGCGTTGCGGCTCTTCCTGCAGCGCCACGTCCCACTCTTCGCGGCACCATGTGGGATGCGTCCACCACGCCCCGCTCGTTCGCCATGGCCCGGAGCCTACCTGTAACCGCAGCCGTCTTCCCTCGTAGTGCATGGCCGTTGGCGCATCGTCGCGCAACTCAATCCCAATCGCCCGTGGCGGACGCACCATGCGCAGCGCCGTCGCCGTTGCCTCCCGGCGCTCCGTGGCGCTCTGTCTCCCACCCATCTCAAATCCACCGACACGAAATCCCTCTGCCGCATGTGTGTCCACCAGTTCCGCCACACCCACGCGCTCTTCTCCCACCAGTTTGCGCAACCGCGCCAGCAAAATCTCCAACCGTCCAGCCTCGGGAGCCTGTGCCGCGAACAATCCCTGCTGCGCGCCTTGCGCACGCGCCGGGTGCGCCACAACGCGCAGTGCGATCACTGCTCCTTCGGGCGGATGCAGTTCGAGATCAAGTTGTATGAGCTTGAGCAATGTTTGGCGGTCTCGCTCCGGGAGTGCTGGACGCACTGTGCGCCGGTGCTCGATATGCGCATCATCAACCCTGTTCAAACGGAGCACGTTGCGTTCGAGCACCAGCGTCGTCTCCACCGAGGCGAGAGCTAGTGAGCGCCGTGCTGCGCGTTGCAATACCGCCTCCAGCATCTGACTTAGCAGAAAGAGCAGCGGCTCAAGCAATTCCACCGGATGCTCCAATTCCATGCTCTCGCACAGTGCCGCATCAGCAGGTTCTTCGCTCGGCACAAGCAGGTGCGCATACTCTCCCCGGGCCTGTGCCTGCAACTGCCGCCCGCCCTGCCCCATACGCGCGGCTAAGGATTTTGTCGGCAGGGCGGCTAACTCGCCCAGGGTGCGTATGCCCCACGCCGCCAAGGTCTCTGCCTGGGCGTCATCGGGCTCAAGCACTGCCAGCGGCAGTGGAGCCAATGTGTGCGCCTCTTCTCCCCGGGTGATGGCCGATGCGCCCTCAATGCCGCGCGCCGCCAGCAGCGCCGCACATGCATTGTGCGAGGCCGCCGCGCTGGCGTCGTAGCCCTTCGCGGAAATCGCATTTCTCAGTAACCTTGCAATCTGCCGCACGCTGCCCAGCAGCCGCTCTGAGCCGGAAACATCGAGCATCAGGGTAGCTCCACAGCTCTCCTCCCGGGGCAGGGCAATGCGCTCAATTCGCGGAGAGAAATCTTCGGCGCACTTCAACACTTCCATAAATGCAGCATCTTCCTGCCCGCGGTCGCGTCGCAGCACCGCCAGTCCAAACGACTCCGCCTGCACCCGGCTCATTCCCTCCGCAAGGCCCTGCTCCCGCGCCTGTCGGTTCATTGCAAACACGCGTTCCAGCGGTGGCTCTCCGCTCAACACGCCCAACGCCAGCATGTCCAACTCAGGATGCACGCGCGTCAGCGCCTGGGCCGCAAAATCGCGCAGGTGCAGACATAGATAAAGCTGGGAAGGCATGACTCATCTCGACCAGGTAGCGGTGCTGCTCCACATAGCTTCAGCGGAAGCCACTGGTTTCCTAAGCGTGGGATCGACCGTGCGTCTGCGCACCACTCGTACCTTGTAACGCAACCCCGTGAGCAGCCGTGGTCCGCGGGCCTCCGCCTCTCGCCATTCAATCTCATCCTGCTCACAGTGCAGCGACACCGCCGCGCAACTGTTGGCACAAGCCACCGCGCTCATCAGCAGGAACAGTGTGCGCGACTTCTCCGCCTGCAAACGGAAGCGGTACCACGTTGCCAGCGGCACGCGCCGCGCCTGCTCCGCAGACACGTCTCCCAAGTCCAGCACAATTGCCCGGAAACCTCCGGTGCTGAGCAGCAGGTCGCTGGCCCGTAGTCCACGGTCGAGCCGCGCCCACCCTGTCTCCCTCGCTCCATGCGGATGCACCGGGAGTGTTCGCACCTTGGTCTCCGCCGTTGCCACCGGCGCAAACCTCACCGGCTGCACCTGTTCGCGGCGCATGCTCTCCGCGCATCGCGGCGTAAAGTCCGCGCGCTCCGCCTGCACCGATTGGAACAACTCACCCACGGCATGATGCAGCCCCACCGCTTCATGTCGTGGGTGGCGCCATCCGCCCATGCGGAAAGTTTCTTCGGGAGCCTTTGCCGAGATGGCCATCGCAGGGAAGGGAGACCCTGCGATGGCCACGCCCGCGCGCTCTCCCGCACGAATCCAAAGCATGTGCCGCAACTCCACCCCCAGTGCCGCCGCAGAAGCCGGGTCCAATGAGTCGGACACATCCACGTACGCGCAGCTCTCGCCCTGCCGTGTGATCTCTGCCAGCATGGAAAGTGCCAGCGTCGTGCGCCCGGAAGAGTGCGCCCCGGTCAACTCTGAGATCGCGCCCAGCGGAAGCCCTCCGCCCAGCGCGGCATCCACCTCCGCCAACCCGCAGGAGAGCAACTCCGGCGCAACCAGCGGGCGAAAGGACAGGGCTGCTGGAATACGTTCGGCCAGTGCCGATTCGATCTGTTTTCGGAGCTCAGCGGCAACGCCCATATTCGCATTTTGTTCGCCTATGTAAGGTAGCCAGATCAAGGACCCTTGTCAAGTATTTGGGCCAAGAAAACAGCGGCCTGCGAGGAGGCCGCTGTTTTTCGCAACCCAGTTTCTAGTGGTTTGCCGCCCGGCTTGCCTGCAGCGGATGCAGCTCCGCCATCAGTTGGGCAAAGGCGGGCAAATCCAGCGACTGCGGCCCGTCAGAAAGTGCGCGCTCCG
>CAILAZ010000104.1 GCA_903832295.1 uncultured Acidobacteriota bacterium | reverse complement strand
AGTGCGTCACACACTCGTTGCGCCTCGCTCTCCGTAACGTGGAGAGTCGGATTCCACGCAAAACCCATTGGGTGCCCAGCGGCGAAATTCACCGTGTAAATCCGCCCCGTCTTCTCCTCGTCTGCCAGGGTATAGCAGCGATCCCGCAGAATGGCGTAGATGGCCTCTCCGGCAATCCAGTTCTTTTCACCGTCTTTGTCGATGATCTCGATCAGGTGGTTCATAATGTGTCTCCTTGCCCCGGAATCCCGGCGCTGATGGGATTATCCCATCGCCGAATGGGAATGTCCAGGAATAAACGGTAGCCCAAAACGCGAGGCCGGAAAAGATTTCCAAGAAAAGGGTTGACAGGTTCTAGCGACTGGGAGTAGATTCGGAAGTGCCGGATGCGTCCGGCGGGGATCTTTGACAATCAGAAAGCGAGCACTGGAAGGGATTACACATTGCTAATGTAGAGGTCGCTGGTTCGAGTCCAGCCGGGCGCAAGCCCGTAGCTCAGCCGGTTAGAGCGCTTACATCCCTCCGACTTCTCGCCCACAAAAGCGGCCACTGGGACCGGATTCCATATCACTTGTCTTGTAAACAAGTTGCCTGAAAAGCAACGATGTAACGATCCGCCCGACTTGCCGCCTAATTTTGAGGCTCCGGTTACTTGCTAGCCTTCCATGTTTAGCTCATGAGTAGAGCATCAGACTACGGATCTGAGGGTACTTGGTGCGAATCCAAGAACTGCCGCGAAAGCGGAATAGGCTACAGACTTACCGGGCTAAAGAAAGCGAGTACTTGATGCTGTTTCACATCCTTAGGGGATAGCTATCCAGGTGCAAATCCTGGCCTCCCGACCACTTGACGGGAGGTCGTCTAATTAGCAGGACACTTAAAAAGCAGCGCAGACTTCTCGCCCAAGAAAGCGAGTACACGGGTCGATCTACATATGTTCGCCTAAAGCGGACCCCCTCCACCAACCACATCCTGGGCGTCCAGGATTCTGGGAGATCAGAACTTCACGGGGGGGATCTCATTTGAAGATCGCCGGACTTCTCGCCCAAGAAAGCGAGTACTGGAACAGGGTACACATTCAATCTTGACAATTGAAGATCGGGGTTCGAGTCCCTGCATCAGCGCGAGTTGATGTCGTCCAATGGTAGGACAAAACAACCTGTCCGACTTCTCGCCCAAGTTCGTCGCCCATAGGGGCGTGGATTGAAAAGATTGAAAATCACAAACCGCAACGCGGTTACGTGAAGGCGGCTGAGACATGCCGCACGAGGGGGTCGCCAGAAGTGGCCCCTTCTCTTATGCCCGATGTCATTGACAGAAGGGAGGAGTCTACATGAAGACTTCTAAGACGACCGCAACCGAAGCCGCCCTGACGCCCAATGCGCTCATCGCGGAGCTTGGCCGGATCGGGCACGGCGACCTGAAGCCGTATGTGCCCATTATGCGCCGGGTCACGCAGGAGAACCCGGAACTGGCCGCGCACTTCCTGTCCTGGAACAAGCTGAACGGGCAGGTGCGCGACTCGCTGGTGGCGCTCCCCGCTATCACGCTGACGGTGCCGCAGTTCGATGACGCGGAGTTGCTCGACAACTCGCTCGCGCACATGGCGAGCCTGCCGCTGCGCGACTTCATGCGCAGCCTGCGCTTCGCCAAAGAGGCGGGGGTGGGTGCGGCGGGCCGCAGCCGGACGATGAAGCGGCTCGTGCTGCGCTACCTGCGCACGCTGGAGTCGGACCAAAGCAAGTGGAAGCGCATCGCGCTCCAGCATCGGGACTCGCTGCGCGAAGCGTATGCGATGTTTCACGTGAAACCGTCCTCGGACTTCCAGAATGCGGTCATCTATGGCCGGGCGCTGGACAAGACGAAGATGGAGTTGCCGCATGGCAGCGCGTTCCACGCGCTGGATAACCTGCGCAAGATGCCGCCACTCGAAGCGGCGGGCGCGATCATGACGCACCGCTTCCCGTTCATGGCCATTCTCAAGGCGTTCGGCGGGCTCCCGAAGGACCCCGACATCCTGGTGGCGACTATCGCCCGGATGACGCCCACGGAACTGACGACCAACACGAAGGGCCTGATGGCTCGCGGACTGAAGACCGAAGGCAAGATCAAAGCGGCCTACGAAGAGGCCCTGGGCAAGAAGGACAAGCCCGGTCGTGGCCCGGCGAACGTGCTGAAGGCGACCACGGCGATGGAGGCCATCGAGGACGAGGGCATCAAGGCCAAGCTCCAGATGAAGCAGGAGCGGGCGCTGGATGCGATGAGCGTCGAGGGCGACTGGCTGGTGCTGGCCGACAAGAGCGGCTCCATGTCGAGCGCCATCGAGACGGCCCGGCTGGTGAGCGGCACGCTCTCGCGGCTGGGGAAGGGCCGCGTGTCGCTGATCTTCTTCGACACCGTGCCGTACTTCTACGACGCCACGGGGAAGACGTATGAGGAGATACTGGAGCAGACCAAGCGGGTCAATGCCGGAGGCGGCACCTCGATTGGCTGCGGGCTGCTGATGGCGGTCCAGAAGCAGGTGCCCATTGACGGCATCGTGGTGGTGAGCGACGGAGAGGAGAACCAGAACCCGTACTTCTACCATCAGTATGCCGCGCTGGTCCAGGCGCTGGGCAAGCAGCCTCCGGTCCACTTCTTCAAGGTGGGCTCGGGCGAGCCGTTCATCCGGTCCATGGAGAGTGCGGGCTACCCGGTGAACACCATTGAGTTGGGGGGCAAAACGGTGGATCGGTACTCAGTGGTTGGACTAGTGTCCGTCCTGAACACCCAGCACTACGGCCTGCTGGAGACGATCATGGACACGCCCCTTTTGCGGCTCGATGATGTTCTCAAGCCGCTGAAGGTAGAGGCAGAGGCGGTGATCTAGTGCCGCTACGCGATGCGCTAGCGCTGATCTGCTGCTTCGTGGTGGGCTTCGCTGCGGCAAGGTTCGTCTTGGCCATAAGGCGGTGGCGGCGGGAGAAACAGAGAGAAAGGCGGTGATCTGATGGCGCATTTCGGGCAATGGGTTCTGGCCTTCCTTGTCGGCTGGTGCGCTGGCTGGGCTTGGAGACGCTGGGTGATAAACAGAAAGCGGTGATCTGATGGCACTCCTCGATAACGGTTCTGCGCTCGTCCCGGTCATGGATGTGACACTGGATGACCTGAACATCCTGGAGGTGGGGTCGCTGATCCAGATCGCTGGAGCTATCTGGTCCGGCAATGGGAAGGTCTACCTCGCACCGTTGCCGGATGAGGACCTGAATGGTGACCTGCGCCTGCTGAAAATGGACGCCGCTCAGTGGGAGCGGTTCCTGAACCAAACGGACGTGCTGGACATTCGCGGGCCGGGCAAGGCCATCCTACGGAAGTCACAGAGGCTGATCGACCAGCATATGGCATGGGCGGTCTTCGAGCGGGACGGCTACAGGTGCCGCTACTGCGGAATCAAGGCTCCGCTCACGGTGGATCACATCATCCCTTGGAGCCAAAACGGTGCAACGGTCGCGGAGAACTTGCTGAGCAGTTGCCGCCGCGATAATAAGCTCCGAGGGGACATGGAGTACGCGGAGTGGCTGGACTCGCCCGACTACCGCCGGGTGTCAGCCGCGCTGTTGCCAACGCAGCAGTACCTGAACCGCAACGTGATCGAGAAGCTGGACGAACTGCGGAAGATCGTGGCGAAGCCCCGGTCCCGCTGAAGGGAGGCCCATGAACGTGGCCTTTGAAACGCGCCGCATCGCGGCAAAGAAAAAAGGGGTAGTGAAAATGACCAATCTGTCTGAACTCAAGAACTACAACGTGGACGCGCTCCAGCTTGAGGAACTGATCCACCTGGACGCGACCGCCATCGCAACGCTGCACTCGTATGAGGCCCACGGCGTGGACGCGCCGGAGTGGCTACAGAACACCGTCCGGCGACTGCGGGCGGATATCAAACAGAGGAACCGGGACGTTCTGGAGAAGAAGCTGAGCGAGGCCCGGTCCCGTCAGGCTCAACTCAAGACGACCGAAGAGAAGCGGCAGGAGGCT
>CAILAZ010000103.1 GCA_903832295.1 uncultured Acidobacteriota bacterium | reverse complement strand
GGTGTGCAGAACCACGCCACCGTGGCCGATGGCCCAGCCCGAGGTGGCGCTGACGAAGCGAATCGACGTTAGCGAAACGCTGGTGGGCACCGCGGCCTGACGCCAGCTGCGGCCAGAATCGTCAGAATACACAATTACACCGCGCTCACCCGCGGCAACCACCCGGCTGCCCGCGCGAGTTACGTCGAGCAACACGGAGTGCGCGGCGATTTCCGACTGCACGGCCGGCCGGTCGAGCGCATCAATCACTGCCTGGGATGCCGCGCCAGAGCCTGCTTTTGTTGCGGCAGGTTGCTGTTGAGCGGCCATGGCGCATGACATCAGCACCAGAAGGAAACACATTAGACCAATCCGTCGCATGAAACTCTCCACAAAACAGGGCGGGGTGTTTTCCCCGCCCCCTTTTTCCTGCTTTGTTGCTTTAGCGAACACTCTCGGAAGCCAGTGCATCCGGGCTAAAGACGCGATCCGGCCAGCGGGGGGTGATCCCGTACTGCTCGTGCTTCTGATTGAACAGGTTTGCCACGTACCAGGTGCCCGAGCTCATGTCGTAGAACCCGAAGGCGAAGTCGACCGTGGCCTGGATCTCAGGCAACACCGTCGGCATCGTCCATAGGGTCTTCCACAAATTCCCCCTGGCATCCCAGCGGTCGCCCAGCACGCCCTGCCAGGTATCCTCATCGATGTAGTAGCGGCTCTTGGCGGCCGGATGCCGGTGACCGGCCTTCAGCGTCGCCTCCACTACCCACACGCGATGCAGTTCCCAACGCACGTAGTCTGGGTTCAGGTGATGCGGCATCAGAACCGCTGAGTCTTTCGTCGGCTGCAGCATCTTGTTGGTGTTGTACGGAATGTACATTTCCTTCTTGCCGATGAGCTTCCAGTCGAAGCGGTCCATGCGGCCGTCGTACATTTCGAGCTCGTCGAAGCTCATGACGCCTGACATTGCCGGCGAAGGAGTATCACAGCAGGGATTGGGCAGCTTGCGTACACGGCGCTGCCCAGTCAGATATACCCAGGCAAGCGTCTTGTCGTCATCCACGTTCTGGCGGCCCAGAACGGCCTCTCCGGCGCGGATTGGCGGGCCAGAGTTGACGAGGCGGATCATCCAGTATTCGCCATTCCACTTTTCAGGCGAACCATCCTTGAAGTAGTAGGGCATCTGCTGCTCGGCCTGACCGTCGGTGCTCAACACCAGCTTGCCGTCGGCGGTTCCAAGGTACTGGTTGACATCGAGGTGCCACGACTCACCGCGCCAGCGCAAGCGGTGATTCCACATGACCTCGGCTCCGGTGTGCGGCATCGGGAACGGAATACCACCATAAGCGCCCTTCGGCGTTGGTCCCGAGGGCAAGTTCACGATCGAGGCCCGCGTGGCATTCTTGAGGGTATTGTCATATACCCACTGCGGTGCGCCACCGGTGCGGTGGGTGGGATAGACGTCCACGCGGTAGGTGGGGTACTTCTTCATCATGGCTTTGGTGCCGTCATTCAGCTTGTCGGCATACTGGTCCATGTTCTTGGCGCTGATGGAGAAGAGCGGCTTTTCATTGGCAAATGGATCGCCGCGGCGTCCGCCGTTGTGGAAGCCCGGAGTGGGCGTGCTGTACACGCCGTTCCAAGCGGGGATTGTACCGTCCTTGTTGCCGGCCTTTTCAGCGCCGAGGGGCGTCAGCGTGGTTTTCAACTGCTGCGCTTCCTGCGGCGTGACCTGTGCGATGACGACACTAGCAGCCAGCATGCACACAGCAATGACCAGAAGTGTTCTTGCGAAGTTCTTCTGCATGGTAGTTCCTCTCATGTTCTAGTGAGCCTTTTGGCTTGCCTGCAGGCCGAAGGTGCGGTGGATCGAAAACACCAGATAATCGCGGTCGCCATAGCTCTGCTTGTAGCTGAAATTGTTATTTGAAGCCACGCTGCCGCCCTGCGCGCCTACGAAGTTCTGGTAGGTCACGGTGATGCGGTTTGCATTGCGATAGGCAAGGCTGAGCCCGGCATTGAAGAAGCCGCCATGCTCAGTCGCAAATGCCGGTCCGAGTACGGAACGACCGTAGGGCGAGAAGCTGATTCCGATCGGAACGCTGAGGTCCAGACCCGGACGGATCTGATGATAAGTGGGTGTGTAGACGGCCATGAACGCGACCGCCTGCTTTGTAGAGCTGCTCGCCTGTGCAAACCAACTGGGCTGGCCCACAGGTCCGGGCGCCACTCCTCCACGGGTCACGCTTACCAATTCATTCCATGCCACCTCGGCCACCAGAGCGGAATCCTTTGCGATTGCATTCGGATGCAGTTGGATGAGTGTGGAAATATTGGCGTGCAGCGTGTCGCCGGTGCAGTAGGCCGGGTGCTTGTTGTTGTCAGCCACGCCGTAGGCAGGCGCGTAAGCCACGACGCCCACACCGGGAACGGTGACCGGTACTGTCGGTATCGCGACAGACGCAGCCAGGTCCTGATTCAAACGCCCGGAGAACTCAGCCGCCCAGTTGGCAATACCGGTGGTCTTGCTGGCACTCATGCCGAACGCCTTGATGTTCTCCGCATAGACCTCGTTATACTCGCCGATCTCCATCGGGCTCAGCACACCCACATCCGGGCCTGCACCGGGCGTGATATAGAGCTGCGGGGCCGTGTCGTGGAACTGTACGCCATAGAAGCCGAGGTCCCATCCGTGCGGTGCACGAACCTGAACCTGAACGCCGAACTGTCCGGAGTTCTTGGCCTTGATGTCGTTCTCGCGAATAAACCAGGGTTGCATGCCGCTTCCCGGGGTGGGTCCAGAGGGCACGAACCAACGGGTAGCTCCCTGGCCGAGGACATCGCCGGTGGAGAAATACGAACCCACGGAGGGGAAGCGCGTTTCCACGAAATGCAGCTGATAGTAGCCGCCGATGGAAACTTTCGGAGTGATCTGCAGGTTCATGGACACCTGCGGCACCGGGCGGATGATTTCCTTGAACTCCGCGTTCGGAACCGAAAGCAGCTTGATCAGATCGATGGGCGCCATGGTACCGGCGATGCCGTTGCCGCCGAAGAAGAGAGTCTGTCCCCACTGCTGCGCAAATTGGCCTGCGCGGATGGTGAGGGTGGACTGACCCAATGGGACCCGAACGTGAACGAATGCATCCAGCAGTTCTGCCTGAAGAAACTCCAGGTCCCGCGTCTGGGCCCCGAAGTGTGCGTTGTCGGGCGGCAGCATCCAAGCTGCATTGCCAGTATGGAAGTTGCTGTTGTAAGAGAGCGCATTGTTGTTCGCGGTGCGCTGGTTGTACATCGGATCCCACCAGGCGGCCGCGCTGGCGCGGAAGCCGAAGTTGGAGCCAAACGAGACATCCATCTCAGTCAGGAAGTCGGTACGATCAGAGACCAGGCCGCCATGGAAGTTGCGATCTCCATCATCCTGGTTGTAGTTGTTGGGGTTTGAGGTTGTGCTTGAAATGGGAGCCGATTTCGGCAGCAAACGGAACATCGAGCTGTACTTCGCCGTTGTCGTCCACTGTAGCTTGGCCGGTCCAAAATATGGGGCCTTAGTGTATTTCTCGGGCTCGGGGGCAGGGATTGCAAGAGCCTGATCGGTTGCGGCATCTTGCGCGGTTGTCGCAGTTGGCTGCTGCGGATTATCCGTCTTGACCTCTTGTGCAGCTGCCGACATGGTCAGCGAAACCAAGGCCAGCGAGGTCAGAACGATCAGAATGAACAACCTCATACATTTCTTCTTGTCATTCGTAAGTCTTTGCACGGAACCTATTCCTTTCCAGCGCTGACGTAGCACCAAGGCATTCTGCAGAGAAGCGCGTTTGGCGGTGAAGTTCACCGCGCATCCGTCGCGCACACCGTTTAGATATGCCAAGCGTTGTTGGAACCGACGAAAGAGTAGTACGAGCGTTCACCGAAGTGAAATACTTTGTTTCCCCTATCAGTCAACCTAATCGCTATAGCTGCGTGGGGAGAGTCACAGTGGAGTTCCTGCCAACTGAGCCCTCCTGATTGAGGAACTTGGCTGCGACTTGGCACGCCGGAAAGCTCGCGCTGGCCGCGCTGGAGGCCTGGGGCGGCGACGGGCGCGACGTGTAAAACGAAGGAGCGGCT
The DNA here is from genome assembly GCA_903832295.1 of uncultured Acidobacteriota bacterium. Lineage (GTDB taxonomy): Bacteria > Acidobacteriota > Terriglobia > Terriglobales > Acidobacteriaceae > TOLSYN. Next base: position 32,109 of record CAILAZ010000103.1, on the reverse strand, counting down.
TTGAGCAAATGATCGAGATTGCGAATTTGATGCGGAGCGTGGAGGTTTGCGGCCCTGCGCCAATTTGGTGGCCGAGGGACGGCTCCACCATATTTGAGGCGATCTGTGGGGCGTGCAGGGAGCACCCGGCTAGGTCGATCACCCGATCACTTACAACAAGGACAACGGCTAGAGTGAACGCAATTTCAGGCACCGGCAGCCGCTGAGAGCGGGCTCATCACTCCCTGGCGGCGCACGCCGTCGGCTAAACCCAGCAAAACATAGGACCCATCGCCATAGCTGCGAGGTGGGTATGAGCGTAAAAAAAAGTATTTTACTTGCGCACTCCGGCCAGAGCACTATCGAATCGCGCAAATGCGGAGCATGTGGTCCGAGGTTGATGTGCGCGCCTGCTGCAAGAAACGCAGTCCGGGCATTCCGCATGAGAGGTCGGGAGAACGATGAAAGTCTTAGGGATTAGCGCTGGAAGGAAGATGAACAACACCGAAATCCTCGTGAAAGAGGCGCTGATGGGGGCTGAAGAAGCCGGCGCCGAGGTTGAACTCATTCGCCTCCACGACCTGAAGAACATTTCACTGAAGCCGAATCCACTGCAACATGAACTGCCTGCAAGGCTGGAGAAGTACAAGAAGTATCTGACATACAGCAAGCCGGCGCACTGAAAGGATAACGGTTCAGCCGAGATTTTCGAAAGATGGAAGGCTCGGCTGGATCCTTGCGCAGTTGGACGAGATGGCACTCCATAGATATTGACCAATATAAGGAGATCGAGATGAGTCAGCTTGAGGCAGATGTAGTAGTAGTAGCCGCTGGTGCGAGCGGATTGGCGGCATCGGTTGCGGCCGCGCAACTGGGATTAAAGGTGATCACGTTTGAGAAGGGCTCGACCACGGGCGGCGCGGCCAACATGGGCATGGGGCCGCTGGGGATTGAGAGCCGGCTGACGAGGGCGAAGCAGTTTTCTCCGACGAAGGACCAGGCGTTTGAAGTTTTCATGAACTACGTGCACTGGCAGGCAGATGCGAAGCTGGTGCGCGCGCACCTGAACAAGTCGGGCGAGACGATTTCATGGCTGGAGGCGCTGGGCGTTGTGTTTTCCGAGCCCGCCTCCTACTTCCCGGGATCGTATCCGACCTGGCACATTGTGCAGCCGGAGTCGGGGCATCCGGGACCGACGGCGGCAGCGACGATGATGAAGATCATGACGCAGCGCGCCAAGGAACTGGGCGTGAAACTGATGCTGCAAACGCCGGTGACAAAGCTGATCAAGGAAGGCAACAAGATTGTCGGCGTGGTGGCGGAAGACAAGGCAGGCGAAGAGATCCAGGTGAAGGCCAAGGCAGTGATCGTGGCCACGGGCGGATTCGGCGATAACCCGAAGATGATCAAGAAGCACACGGGCTACGAGTGGGGCAAGGATCTGCACACGTTCCGGATTCCGGGGCTGGAAGGCGACGGGATGCGGATGGCGTGGGAAGTTGGGGCGATGGCGACTCCGATGCGGATGGAGCTGAGCTTTGGCGTTGCCGACCCGATGGCACTGGGACTGGATTGGCTGCCGCTGTTCCACCAGCCACACCTGATGCTGAACCTGCACGGCGAGCGCTTCATGAACGAAGCGGAGGGCAATGACAGCTTCAAGGGCAACGCGATTGCGCTGCAGAAGGAGCGGCAGTGCCTGTTCGTCTTTGACGAAGACATCAAGAACGAGATGAAGACCTACCTGGACTTCATCAACCTGGTGATCCAGTCACCAAACCTGGCGAACATCGACGAGATGATTGCGCGGGCGACGGCGAACAACTATCCGCACCTGTTCGTGGCGAATTCGGTGGAAGAGCTGGCGAGCAAGACGGGGATGAACGAGGCTGGACTGAAAGCGACGCTGGCGGAGTACAACAACTCCTGCGAGCACGGCTACGACGATCTGTTCATCAAGCCGAGCCGCTACCTGAGACCGGTGAAGAAGGCTCCGTACTACGCGGTGCAGCTGTTCCCTGCCGGATACGGAAGTTTGGGCGGAATCAAGATCAACCACAAGACGGAAGTTCAGGACAAGAGTTGGAACACGATTCCGGGGCTGTACGCCTCCGGCACGGACGCCTGCGACATTTACGGCGACACGTATGTCTTCCAGCTTCCAGGGAACACGATGGGCTTTGCAATGACCTCAGGCCGGATGGCGGCAGAGCACGCAGCGGAGTACATCAAGTCACTGGGCTAGTGCTGGCGATTTGAGTGCGAGCCCCATGCTTGCGCTGCCCGTAAAGGGGTACGGGGTGGGGCTCGCTGGACACACAACGCTGCGGCGATACGGGAGAGCTAAAGTGAAGATTTGTTTGTATGGAGCGGGAGCGATTGGCGGATTGATGGGAGTGCGGCTTGCTCTGAAGGGCGCCGAGGTAAGCGTGGTGGAAGTTGGCCCCACGCTGGAGGCGATCCAGAAAAACGGGCTGCAGGTGCAGACGGACGGAAAGATGCTGACGGCGAAAGTGACGGCAACGAACGATCCTTCGACACTAGGGCCGCAGGACCTGGTGATTGTGGCTGTGAAGGGACCGACGCTGAAGTTTATCGCTCCGAAGATTGGCGCGCTGCTGGGACCGGACACGGTGATTATGACGGCGATGAACGGCGTGCCGTGGTGGTTCTTCCAGGGATTCGGCGGAGAGTATGCGGGAACGCAGTTGAAGTCGATTGACCCGGATGGGTCGATTGCAAAGGGGATTCCGGCAGAGCGGGTGATTGGCTGCGTGATCATGCTGAGCTGCAAGCTGCTGGGGCCGGGCGTGGCCCAGCACGTGAGCGGCAACAAGCTGACGATCGGCGAGCCGAACAACTGCGATTCGATGCGGGTGCGGGCGCTGGGGACGCTGCTGACAGACGCAGGCTTCCAGGTGAGCGTGTCGCCGTCGATCCAGAAAGAGATCTGGCTGAAGCTGTTAGGCAACATGACGCACAATCCGATTTCCGCACTGACAGGCGCAACGCTGGACCGGATATTGAACGACAAGCTGGCGAGCGACTTGTGCATCAAGATCATGTACGAGGCCGCGGCGGTGGGAAAGAAGTTTGGCTGCGTGATGACGGACACACCGGAACAGCGGCAGGAGTCCACACGGGCGCTTGGGCCTTTCAAGACCTCGATGCTGCAGGACGTGGAAGCGAAGAAGGCAGTGGAGCTGGATGCGCTGGTGGGAGCGGTGAGCGAGATCGCCGAGAAGGTTGGCGTTCCGACGCCTTACACAGATGCGCTGTTTGGGCTGGCACGGGTGCAGGCGCGGGTGCTGAAGCTGTATCCCGAAGATGCAACAGCGTTGGCGGCAGCGGCGGGCAAGTAAGCTGGCATGAGTGAGAGTGGGACTATGAGCTTCATCGATCTACAGGAAAAAGCCCGTGCCGAATGGAAGCGGCTCCGCAACGAGCGGATTTGCATTTTCATCGACACGGGCACGGGCGCGGTGCTGGAGCAGGTAGTTGCGGACGTAGCGCGACTGAAGATCGACGCGAAGATCATGCAGACGGGTTCGCTGGGATGGCGCGAGATGGAGCCGGTAGTTTCCATCGCAAGGCCGGGAAAGCCTCGAATTTACTATGCGAACATGACTCCGGCGCTGGGTGGCGAGCTGCTGGCGAAGATTGCGGCTGGGGAGGAACCGGGGGCGGAACTGGCCCTGGGGACAGACGCAGCTGAGGGTTTTGAGGGAATTCCGGCGCTAGGGAGTCTGCCGTTCTTCCAGGCACAGCACAGGGTTGCAATGCGGAACTGCGGAGAGATTTGCGCGGAAGAGATCACGCAGTACATCGCACACGGCGGCTATGCGGGATTGAGCAAGGCGCTGGGGATGACGGCCGAGGCGCTGCTGGACGAGATGGAGGCGACGGGATTGGCGCGGACCTGGCGCGCGTGCGGCGAGACGGAGAGCGAAGAGCGATTTGTGATTGGCTGCGAGGCAGGCGGCACGGACAAGGACGCGGTGCTGCTGGAGGGCGATCCTCACGCGGTGCTGGAGGGTTTGCTGATTGCGGCGTATGCGGCAGGGGCAAAGCGCGCGATTGTGTGCGTGAGCCCGGAACACGCGATGGCACGGCGAAGGATTGCGATTGCGCTGGGGGAGATGCGCGGCGCGGGATTGCTGGGCGAAAACATCCTAGGCTCGGAGTTCAGCTGCGAGATTGAAATACGCGAGGTGGCGGCAGGACTGGCGGATGGAGAAGAGACGATCCTGATCAACCTGCTGGAAGGCCGGCAGCCGCGAGCGAGGGTGCGCCCTCCGGAGCCGGAGACGGCAGGACTGAATGGAAGGCCGACGGTAGTGGAGAACGTGGAGACGCTGGCGGTGGTTTCCGCTGTTGCGCAGAAAGGCGCAGAGGGCAACCGGGGAACGAAGATGGTGGCACTGGCGGGAAAGCTGCAGCGGACGGGAGTGGTGGAGGTGGCGATTGGAACTCCGCTGCGCGTGATTGCAGAAGAGATTGGCGGCGGCTCAACGACAGGCCTTGAGCTGAAGGCAGTGCAGATCGGTGGCCCCGCGGGCGGATGGATTCCGGCAGGCGGGCTGGATATTGCGCTGGATTGCGCGGCGCTGGCGAAGGCGGGATGCGTGCTGGGTTCAGGCGCGCTGCTGGCGGTGGATACCTCGGCCTGCGCGGTGGACATGGCGAGACAGGCGGCTGCGTATGCGCATGGAGTTTCCTGCGGCAAGTGCAGCTTTGGACGTGAAGGAACACGGCAGTTGATGGACGTGACGGCGGACATAGCGAAGGGGCGAAGCGCGGCGGGAGACACTGACCTGCTGCTGAAGCTGGGCGACGCGATGAAGGCAGGTTCGCTGTGCGCGAACGGGAAGAATGCGCCGGATGCGGTGCTGACCGCGCTGGAACACTTCCGCGCGGAGTTTGAGGCGCATGTGAGCGGCAAGCAGTGCGCAGCCAAGGTATGCGACGGCAACTAATCGGATTCGAGAATCGGGAATGGCGATGTTGAAGCTGAAGATTGACGGCAAGGAAGTGGAAAGCAATCCGGGGACGAGCGTGCTGGATGCGGCGCTGGCAGCGGGAATCTACATCCCGCACCTGTGCGACCATCCGGACTTGAAGCCGGCGGGCGCATGCAGACTGTGCCTTGTCGAAGTAGAGGGCGTAGAGGGGTTTCCGGCGTCGTGCCATCTGGCGGCGACGGATGGCATGGAGATCCAGACGAAGACTCCGCGGCTGATGGAGCTGCGCAGGATGGCGATGGAACTGCTGCTGTCCGACCATCCGGAAGAATGCAGCACCTGCACGAAGTACTTGAACTGCGAACTGCAGGCGCTGAAGCAATACATAGGAGTAAGTGAGCACCTGAGCGTGCGGCGACGGATCAAGTACATTCCGACGGACACGACGCACCCGCTGTTTGTGTACGACTTTGCGCGCTGCATCAACTGCGGGCGGTGCGTGCGGGCTTGCAACGAATTGCGCGGCGCAGAGGTGCTGGAGTTTGTAAAACGCGGCGAGGAGAACAGCGCCGGAATCGCCGTGGGCAAGAGCTGGGAAGAGGCGGGATGCCGGTTGTGCGGAGCGTGCGCGGAGGTTTGTCCGACGGGCGCGATTATGGACAAACCGGAGCTGGTGCAGGGAAAACGGCGCAAGGATGCGCTGGTGCCGTGCAGGGCGAACTGCCCCGCGGAGATTGATACGGCGCGGTACGTGCGGTTTATCGGCGAGGGCAAGTACACGGAGTCAGCAGCGGTGATTCGGGAGAAGGTTCCGTTGCCATTGACGCTGGGGCACGTGTGCGTGCATCCCTGCGAGAGCGTGTGCCGCAGGGCGCTGGTGAACAGCCCGATCTCATTGCGGAATTTGAAGCGCTTTGCGGTGGAGCAGGACACGGAGCAGATATGGAAGCTGAATGCGCGCCACGACGCAGCCACGGGAAAGCGCGTGGCGGTAGTGGGTTCCGGGCCGGCGGGGCTGACGGCGGCGTATTACCTAGCAAAACTGGGACACGAAGTGGTGATCTTTGAGGAGTTGCCGGAGGCGGGCGGAATGCTTCGCTACGGGATTCCCGAGTACAGGCTGCCACGCAAGGTGATTGAGGACGAGATTGAGGAGATCAAGAAGGTTGGAGTCGAGATTCGCACGGGAACGAAGATTGAGTCACTGAGCAAGCTGATTGACGACGATGAGTTTGACGCGGTGGTGATTGCGGTGGGCGCGCACAAGGGCGGGAAGCTTCCGATTCCGGGCAACGACCTGGCGGGCGTGTCAAACGCGGTGAGCTTCTTGCGCAGTGTGAATCTGGGGACTCCCGAGAAGATTGGGAAGAAACTGATTGTGGTTGGTGGCGGTAACGTGGCCTTTGACTGCGCGAGGGTGGCGCGAAGGCTGGGCGTGGAGGAGATTCACCTGGCGTGTTTGGAGCCGAGGGACAAGATGCTGTCGTCTCCGGACGAGATTGAAGAGGGAGTGGAAGAAGGAATCATTCTGCATACCTCGCAGGGCTTTACAAAGGTACTGGGCGAAGGTGGGCAGGTTGTTGGGCTGGAATGCCGCGATGTGGCCTCGTTTGCGTTTGAGGAAGGCAAGTTAAAGGTGGAATTCGTGCCGGACTCCGAGCATGTGATTGCGGGCGACACGATTATTTTTGCGATTGGACAGCGGCCGGAGATTCCCGAGGACTTTGAGGTGGATGCTACGCCGCGCGGACTGGTGGAGGTGGACGAGTATTCGCTGGAGACGAGCATGGAGGGCGTGTTCGCCGCGGGAGACGCAGTGATGGGCACGGCTTCGGTGATCAAGGCGATTGCTTCGGCGCGCAAGACTGCCTCGGCGGTGGACAAGTTCCTGGGAGGAAATGGAAACATCGAAGAGAAGCTGGCCCCGGCGTCGGAGTGGAATCCGTGGATTGGGAAGGCGGGCGAGTTTGTAAGCGAGAAGCGTAACGAACCTTGCCTGCTGAGCGCGGAGGAACGGGTGAGTAACTTCTGCATGGTGGACAGCGGCTTTGATGAGAAGACAGCGCTCGCCGAGGCGGGACGCTGCTTGAATTGCAACCTGAGGCTGAAGGTAACCCCGGTGAAGTTCTGGGGCGACTACTAGATAACTGGGTGGATGGGTGCGAGATGGCGCTGGGAGCGGGGATCGACATTATTGCGATCAGCAGGATGCGGGAGATCCTCAGTAACTCCGGCAGAGATGCGTTTGTGGCAAAGGTCTATACGGCGGGCGAGCGGGAGCGCGCCGAGGCCCACGCGGAGCCGGTGGTGTATTTTGCGAAGACCTTTGCGGCGAAGGAAGCGATCTTCAAGACGCTGGGCATTGACTGGGACAGCGGCGTGCAGTTCAAGGAAATCGACATCCAGGACGGCAAGTGCGGCGAGCCGATAGCAGTGCTGTCAGGTCGCTTTGCGGAGATTGTTGCGGAGCGCAAGGCAGCGCGCGTGCTGGTAAGTCTCTCCTACGACGGCGACTACGCGATTGCGATGGCGGTCCTGTCAGGACAAGAATAAGTGATGTTGTTTATATGCCCGTCTGCAATGCCGCCGAGGCAGCAGGGGCGCGCAAACAAAGTATTTCCTTTCAGCGTTACTATCGCCTAACTTTATCGTCGTCGAGATGCGTAAACAGGCGAGGCTGCGTCCGCAAGGCGGAGCGATGCGGGAGAGAGATTCGAGATGAGCGTGGACGTAAAGCAATATTTACAGAACAAGGCGAAGGCGAATCCGAAGAAGGTTGTATTTCCGGAGTCGGGCGAAGAGCGGATCCTGCGAGCGGCGCGGCAGGCGCTTGATCTCGGCATCGCATATCCCATTCTGATTGGAAAGACGGAAGCAATAACGGCGCAGGCTGAGAGTCTTGGAATAACGCTGGACGGCTTCGCCATTGTGGACCACACGGATGAAGCGATTATCGATCGTTATGTTGCGTGTTACCTGGAAACGAACTCAATTCTTTCTGGCAAAGCACTGAAGCGCATGCTGCGGCAGCCGCTGAATTTTGCGGTGATGATGGAATCAGTGGGCGAGGCGGATTGCACGGTAGCCGGACTGGTACACACAACGGGCGAGGTGATCCTGGCGGCGCAGTCGATCCTAGGAATGCAGCCCGGGATCGAGACGATTTCAAGCATGGGAATATGGTCGATTCCAGAGTGGGAAGGCGCGGACGGCAATTTGCTGATTCATGCGGATTGCGCGGTGTGTCCTGACCCGAGCGCGAGCGAGTTAGCTGACATTGCGACGACAACGGCGGACACAACACGCGCGCTGCTGGACATTGAGCCGAGGGCGGCGCTGCTGTCGTTCTCAAGCAAAGGCAGCGCACAGCACGAAAAGGTGGACCGCGTGCTGGAGGCGCTGGAACTCTGCAAGCAACGAAGGCCGGAGCTGCTGATCGACGGCGAGTTCCAATTGGATTCAGCGATTGTGCCTGCGGTTGCGGCGCGCAAGCTGAAGGAAGTGGGACCGGTGGCGGGCAGGGCGAACATCCTGATCTTCCCGGATCTGAACTCGGGGAACATCGGGGTGAAGCTGGTGCAGATATTTGGCAAGGCGGATTCATTTGGACCGCTGCTACAGGGCTTTGCGAAGCCGATCACGGATCTTTCGCGCGGCGCGTCGGTGACCGACATTGTGGGAGCGATTGCGAACGTGGTGGTGCTGGCACAGAGCAAAAGCGCCAGCGCAGTGGCCGGGAATTAAGCTGCATCCGGTGAAAGTTATGAAGGGGAGTAACAACGGACGGACATGGAAAAGACTTACAAACTCTGCGCGCTGAATCTGGGCTCGACCTCTACGAAGGTGGCCGTTTTTGAGAACGAGAAGATGGTGTTCTCGGCAAACGTGGCTCACGATGCCAACAAGCTTAAGGAATTCAAAGAGATCGTCGATCAGTTCCCTTACCGCAAGGAAACTGTACTGGCAGAGCTGGCGAAGCAGAATGTTTCGCTGAAAGGGATGGACGCGTTTATCGGCTCCGGTGGCGGACTGGTTTCGCTTGAGGGCGGGACGTATGTGGTGAATGACATCCTGCTGCATCACGCGCGGATCGGTTTCACGATCAAGCATCCGGCACAGATTGGAAGCCTGTTAGCAGACGAGTTTGCGCGGGAACTGGGCGGACAGGCGTTTGTGGTGAATCCTCCAGACGTGGACGAGTTTGAGCTGGTGGCGCGGGTGTGCGGATGGAACAACGTCTCACGCGAGAGCCGCGGACATCCGCTGAACCAGAAGGAAGTTGGACAGCGCTACGCACAGTCGATTGGAAAGCGGTACGAGGATGTGAACCTGGTGGTCTGCCACGCGGGCGGCGGGGTTTCGATTTCGGCGCACCGCAAGGGACGGATGATCGACTCCACCGACGCAGTGCAGGGCGACGGGCCGATGGCACCGACACGCTGCGGAGCTGTTCCGGTGGCGGCGGTGGTGAAGATGTGTTTCTCCGGCAAGTACACGGAGCGCGAGTTGCAGGAACGGATCATCAAGGGCGGCGGGCTTGTCGATCACCTTGGCACGTCCGACACGCGCGAGGTTACGCAGCGCATTAAGGACGGCGACACGTATGCAAAGCTCATTTATGATGCCTTGATCTACCAGTTGGGTAAGTACGTAGGCGCTTATGCAACGGTGCTGCACGGTGATGTGGACGCGATCCTGATTACGGGCGGCATTGCGCACGATCCCTACCTGGTGGAGAACCTGACGGCAATGGTGAAGTACATCGCCCCGGTAAAGGTTTACGCTGGCGAGTTGGAGATGGAAGCCATGGCAAGCGGCGCGCTGCGGGTGTTGACGGGGCGCGAGGTAGCGAAGGTTTACAGCGGGGTTCCGGTGTGGGCCGGCTTTGAGAAGAGCACGGCGGCACAGGCGAAGTAGAGACGGATTCGAAATCACGATTTGAGGAGATGTCCGGTGAGTGAAACAACAGTTACACCGAAGGAATTCCTGGAAGAGATCGTCAAGAAGATTGAAGAGCGGGCCGAGAGTTTTGCGGGCATCAACTGGATCCTGGGCTACGACTTTACCTCCAGCAACGACGGCGAATGGCACATCATCATCGAAGACGGCATTGCAGAAGGCCCGATCGAGGGTGAGAACCCCGAGGCGGTGATCACGACGATTGCTCCCTTCCCTCTTTTTGTTGAGCAGTCCAAGCAGAGATTCAATCCCATGACGGCGATGTGGAACACGGGCAAGGTTCGCTTCCACGGGGATGCGATGGTGGCACACAGGTTCAGCAAGCTGCTGGCATAGAAGAGACATTCATACAAGGAGCGGAATTGTTATGAGTTCGAGCGACGAGATACTGGCAAAGATTATTGAGCGGGCGGCGGAGCTCTTCAAGGCGGACCCGAGCACATATAGCGGGGAGACGCGGTTCGTAGAGGACCTGAAGGCGAAGTCGGTGAACTACGTGCAGATCATCGCGATTTTAGAAGAAGATTACGACATTTCGATTCCGTTTATGGAATTCCGGCGGAAGAAGACGTTTGCCGAAGCGGCGGAGTTTGTGGCCGAGCTCAGCGGGAATTAACGCAAGAAGCATTTTTATTTTCATAGGGACCGATTCACGTCTGTAAAAGACAGAAAAGAGGATTATGTCTGCGACAAAAACGGCTGTGGAGCTGCCAGATGTAAAGCTGGTAACAGAGAAGTTCGGCAACGCGGAAATCGAGGTGATCTACAAGAAGGCGAGATCTCCGATTTCTCCGACCGCGGGCGAGTCGGCAGACATCTCCGCATTTGGATTTTCGCCGGACCTGAATCAGCGCACTTATATCGCGGAGCCTGGGATTCTTTGCGAGCAGGACGTTCCGGTTACGCTGCGTGACGGCACGGTGATTTATACGGACATCTTCCGACCGGTTGGGGCGATGAATGTGCCTGCAATTGTGAACTGGAGCTACTTTGGCAAGCGCCAGCAGGAGAACCACGAGTGGCAGGCGATGGGCGTGCCGCCGGGAACGGTTTCAAGGCTGGCGAAGTTCGAGTCTGCGGACCCGGCGTACTGGTGCCATCAGGGCTACGCGATTGTGAATCCCGACCCGCGCGGCGTGTGCCGCTCGGAGGGCAACATCAACATGTTCGGCTCGCAGGACGGGCGCGACGGCTACGACTTCATCGAGTGGCTGGCAACGCAGCACTGGACCAACGGCAAGGTGGGAATGTTCGGCAACTCCGGCGTGGGAATGGTGCAGTACCGTATTGCCGCGGAGTAACCGCCTCACCTGACCTGCATTGCGCCGTGGGAAGCCACGGGAGACCTGTTCCGCGAATCGCTGTGCGAGGGCGGCATTCCCGCGCTGGGCTTTAACGGGTTTATCGCGAGCTCGCTGGTGGGTAGCGGGTACGTGGACAATAACTCGGCGATGGCCGTGCGTTACCCGTTCATGAACGAGTATTGGGAAGACAAGATTCCCAAGTGGGAAAAGATCAAGATTCCTGCGTACTTTACCGCGAGCTGGAGCCACATGCACCTGCGGGGCTCGTTCGAGGCGTTCCGCAAGTGCCGCTCGCCCAAAAAGTGGATGCGCGTACACCGTGACTTTGAGTGGCCCGACACTTATGACCCCGCGAACTTGCAGGACCTGAAGCTGTTCTTCGACCGTTACCTGAGGGACATCCGCAACGGGTGGGAGTTGACGCCGAAGGTTCGCATGGAAGTGATGGACGCCTACGACTGCGACTTCCAGACGAATCGCAAGGAGAAGGAATTCCCGCTGGCGCGGACGCAGTACAAGCGGCTTTATGTGGATGCCGCGAACAACGCGCTGACGTACGAACCGGTAGCATCGGAGTCGAGCACAAGCTACGAGGCGGAGAAGGGGCTTACAACGTTCCGCATCAAGTTTGAGGAAGACACGGAGATCTCCGGCTACATGTGGCTGCGGCTGTGGGTAGAAGCCCAGGGCAACGATGACATGGATATGTTTGTCGCAATCCGCAAGCTGGATGAGGATGGAAACTGGCTGCCGACGTCGGTACTCGGGGAGCCGCATCCGGGCGCGTGGGGCAAGATGAGAGCTTCGCGCAGGGCACTGAATCCGAAGCTGACGACCAAGTATCAGCCGGTGCAGGCACACCTGAAGGACGAGAAGCTCAGTCCAGGAGAGATTGTTCCGGTGGACATCGAGATCTGGCCGCATAGCCGCATCTGGCACAAGGGACAGCAGCTGGAAGTTCAGATTTCGGGACACTACATTCGCGAAGGATGGTTTGAGCCGTTCTCCTGGGAGACGAACAACAAGGGCGTGCATGTCATCCACTCGGGCGGGAAGTACGACTCCTACCTGCAGATTCCAGTGATTCCGGCACGTTACAAAGCAGGCGATTACACCTACCGATAGTCGCAAGCCACCTCTATCGCCCGCTCAAGCAGTTTTGAGCGGGCGCTTCTTCTTTACCCAGGGGAACCTGCACTTTTCCTTTGCGGCGCCAAACGTGCGCGCGGTGGCGGAAGAGTTGCGCGCACGCGGCGCTGACATTGCGTGGATACGAGATTTCGAGTGGGATCGAATGCGTTCATTGCGACAATGCGGGCAATCTGATTGAGATGGTGCAAGAGGTTGGTTGAGAACTGACGGTGAAGGAGAGAGAGCAGATGCCGGACAACAAGCTTGAGTTGTGGAGAGAGCGCGATGAGCGAATTCGCAAGGCTCTGAATTACGAGACGGTGGATCGAATTCCGATCCTGTTCTACGGCACGGCATGGTCGGCGGCGTCGCAGGGAGTGCCAATCTCCACGTTCTGCACCGACCCCGAGGCGTCGGCGGTAGTGACGCTGGACTGCATGGATTCGCTGGACGATGTGGACGGGATCAACATGCAACACGGGGGACTGGTGACCACCTACCTTACGGATTTGTGGCTCTCCAAGGTTGATGTCCCCGGGATCGACTTGCCGGCAGACTCCCTTTGGCAGGTGCAGGAGAGGGAGGTCATGAAGGTTGAAGATTATGACCTGATTCTGAACCAGGGGTGGGAGGCCTTCCTGGGCAAGATTGCGCCGCAGGTTCACAACGCCGAACTGCTACAGAGAAACCGGCAGTGGCTCTACGGAAACGGAGCAAGTTTGGCAGAGCGCTACCACAGGCGCGGTTATGCAACTTTGACGTGCATGGCAACTTCGATTCCTTTTGAAGCGCTGTGCGGTGCGCGCTCGATGGAGAAATTCTACTTCGATTGCTACCGGATGCAGGACAAGGTAAAGGCGGCGCTGGATGTGGGCCAGGCTTTCTACATAAACCAGGCGCTGGGCGGAACAGGGTTTATGGGAGTGAAGGGGACATGGGTTGGAGGCTGGAGAGCGGCGAGCGCACTGGTCTCTCGCAAGATGTGGGACAAGCTGATTTTCCCCTACTACCACGACATGATCACGAAGCTGCATGCGGCGGGGATTCTCTGTGTGCTGCACTTTGACCAGAATTGGGACCGCGATATCGAACGCTTCCTTGAGCTGCCGAAGGGTTGCGTCTTTGCGCCGGACGGAGCGACAAATATACGCAAGGCGAAGGAGAAGCTAGGGGATCACATGGTCTTTCTGGGAGATGTGTCATCGGCGCTGTTTGCGACCGGAACTCCGGACGACGTGCACAAGTATGTGAGAGAGCTAATTCGCGATCTCGGCCCGAAGGGGCTGATCATGAATCCGGGATGCGATATTCCGATCAATGCGCCAAGGGCCAACGTGGAAGCCTTTGTGGCAGCAACGCATGAGTGCGGGCCGAGCGCGTAAGGGAACGCGCTACTGATGATTGTGGGAATGGGTGTTGGGGGAGGGCTGCATTTGTCCATGACAGTTGTAAGCCTTCCCTGCCTCTTCCATTGCCAGCTCCACCGATGAGTTGGCAATCGACCACGGGAGACCATAGGCGAGGACAGCGAGTTCGAGAAGCATCTCCGGGGTGCCCGGGGGAAGATCGCCTTGGAGATCAGCAGGCAGACGGGCGGAGACGCAGTTAACGCGCAGGGTGTGCGCTCCGCAGCAGGCGATTCCCTTGATGTGACCGATGACGGCGTGGTGAGAGGTCACTTCGCTTGCAACGGCGTCGATGAACGCGCATGCGAGTTCTGGCCAGGGTGCCTCCGCGAGAGCGCCCTGGAAGCGCCAGTGGATGCGGGCGGAAAAGGGAGTGAGGGTCAGCATGGGAGCAGACCTCGCAAGGACACCAGAGTGCCACTCTTCATGTCCACGGCAATACAACAAATGCCAGGCCTGAGGGTAGCGATCCACTTTCGGGCGGCTTCCATCTGACCAGGAGTTGCAAGGTCCTGCTTGGTGATGAGTGCGGCGTCGGCCACGAGAATGTGCGACTCCATGAGGGGCTCGAGAACCTCGACCAGTTCCTCGAGGCGCAGAGGATCAACAATGGCGATCCATGTGATGCGGAGATAACGAAAGGCTTTGTTGTATTGCAACGCGCTGGGGATTGCTGTGGGATTGCTGGCACCGGATGGCTCGAGGAATACATAGTCGGGCGCGTAGTCGGTAGAGATCCTGGATAGGGTTTCGGCGAGTTGCCCGGTGAGCGTGCAGCAGATACAGCCACCGAGCAGCTCCCAAACATCTGTGCCGAGTTGCTTGAGCAGAAGATTGTCAATACCGACATCGCCGATTTCATTGACGATGATGGCGACGCGGGAGCCGGAGGCGGCCAACTCCCGTGCGAAGCAGAGCAGCGCGGTGGTTTTGCCGGAGCCGAGAAATCCAGTGAGCACGATCATCTGCATGGTGGCCTTACTCCGGGCGGATGCCTTTGGGTTCGCCAGTGAGCCAGACGGCAGTGAGGCTGACGCGGGTGAACTTCCAGCCGCTGGCGGTGCGGCGGTATTGGCAATCGTACCAGCCACCGGCATCCCAGTGGTCAAAGGGAGTGGCGCTGACGTGAACGGCCTGGAGGTAGGAGCGGGAGGTGGCTGAGTCTCCTGCAACGGTGATCTGGTGATTGGCGCTTAGGTGATGGGTAGCGTTATACCGGCCAAGACTGCGGGGAACTGCTTCCAGGAGTTGGTCGCGCGTGAGGGTGATGGTTCCGCCGGATGGATCGGGCAGTTCGAGGATGCCGTCTTCGGTGTAGTTGTGCTGGTATGCGCGATAGTCGCGGGTGTCAAGCGATTGCGCGAAGCTGAAGAGAAGGTCACTGATCTGGGCGCGGTCAACGAGCCACTGCACCTGATCCGCTAAGGTCTTATCCATGGGAACTCCGAACGGCGAAGGCGTAAGTGCCAGATCAATCGGTGTCGTTCAATCGGTGTCGGAAAAATGACCCGCGACACTCAAGTCACGGGCCGCAGGAGTTTTCAACACAGGAGGACGACCAATGAAAGTCCGGCGGGCAGCGCTGTGCCCACCGACGTTATAGTGCGGCACCTGCTTGAAGGGCAGGCAAATGAAGAAGCTTTTCGGCTTCGGCTGAGGTTGCGATGGGTCTGTCCAGCGACTTGGCAACCTGGACGAGACGGGCAACGAGAGATGCGTTGTCGGCGAGCTCGCCCTTGCGCAGGTAGAGAGTGTCTTCCAACCCGGTACGGGCGTTGCCCCCCATGGCGACGCCGATGGTTGTCAGCGGCAGATTCGCGCGGCCGATGGCGATGACCTGCCAGATGGCTCCCTTGGGAAGGTTGGAGACAATGTTCGATAGATTTTGCGGAGTTGCGGCTGCTCCGCCGGCCACTCCCAGAACGATGGAGAACTGCAGGGGCTCGGCGAGCAAACCTTCCTTGAACAGGGTCATGGCGACGTCGAGGTGGCCGTAGTCATACACCTCGAGTTCGGGCTTCACGCCGAGTTCCAACATTCGCGCAGCGAGCTTGCGGACTTCCTTCGGCGGATTACGAAATTCAGCAAGGCCAAAGGTCATGGTGCAGGGGTTGAGACTGGCCATGCGGGGGAGGAGTTCGACCTGGCGGGCGCGATCCTCGTAAGTGGGTTCGATACCTCCGGTGGAGAGCTGAATGAGAACTTCCGGCACCCGTTCATGGATCGCATGAAGAACCTGCTTGACCCGTTTGAGGTCGACGGTGGGAAAACCATTCTCGTCGCGCACGTGCACATGAACGATGGCAGCCCCAGCCTTGTGGGCGTTCTCGGCCGCAATTGCCATCTCCTCGGGCGAAATGGGCAGGCCGGGATGGTCGGCCTTGGTCGCGATCGGCCCGTTTAGGGCTGCAGTGATTACAATGGGATTCATTGGATCTCTCCTAATTTCCTCCCCGCCGCTTCTGGGAAAAGGCGGGGAGGAGAAACTTTACATGGCTCCGTAGGGATAGAGACGCTCGGGAGCCGCGACAATCTGGTCTTCGTCTATCTCTGCGACGGCGCGAATCATGGAGCCGTCACCCATGTGCCAACGGATGGGGAAAGCGAAGAAGCGGAAGCGCTTGCCGCATACCTTATCGAGATCGCCACCGAGGTTTTCCACGCCAACGATTCCGTTGCCGAGCATGATCTTGTGGCAGGGTTCCCACGTGCCATAACATCCGATGGCCTCGAGGTCGCCGAACTTTTCGTCATACTTCGCCTTGCCGTGAACCTTGATGTAAACCTCTTTGTCGAACTCGGCATAAGCTTCGATGCCAAACTGCTCGATATATTCGTCGCAGACTGACTTGCCGCTGTAGCCGTCCAGCTTCATGCGGGTGCCGTTATTTCCGATGGAAGTGTGCAGCGGGTGATCGAGCGCCTGCTGATCCATGGCCACGCACTTCACCTGGTGCTTCACAAACCAGCGTCCGGCTTCAACTCCGCATCCGAGAGAGTAGTGGTAGTACTCCTTGCTGTCGTCAAACTTGCGGTGCATCCCGGTGTTAAGGCAAAGCACCATTCCCTTGAGTTCCTCGGGTTTCATTCCGGCGCGGGCGACGGCGTCTTCGAGGTCCTTTGGGGTAATCAGTTCCCAACGCTTGGTGCGAATGTCGAGACAGACGGCTTCTCCGGTGTAGGCATCGACCGGAAGCTCGTGTGAGTACAATGCGCGCTGCCCATTAAACATGCGCTCCATGACGTGGCGCGGTGCATCGGCATGGGTGCCAGTGTGCATGGTGCATTTGATCATCTGAGTTAAGACGCCGCCCTTGGCCATGCTGTGCATGGGGGCGATTTCAGGCTTGGCGAAGTAAGGCCACAAGGGCATGTCGCCGTAGAAGGGATGGCTCAAGTCCACAAACTTTTTCGTACTCATCGTAGTTTCTCCAGAAATCCAGCTATGACCGCTACGCGTACACGGAAACACGAGTTGGCGAAATGTCTAGCCGGCGGTGGTGCCACCGTCAACGTAGAGAATCTGTCCGGTTACAAAATCAGAGGCCGGCGACGCGAGATAGACGGCGGCTCCGATGAAGTCCTGGGTAACGGCGGCGCGACCGAGAGGAATGCGCGACATGAAGATGTCATAGAGCGGCTTGTTCTCGAGCACTTCCTTGGTCAGCGGCGTCCAGCAGATGCAGGGGGCGATGGAGTTGACGTTGATGTGATACTTTGCCCACTCTGTGGCCAACTGCTTGGTGAGGAGATTGACAGCTCCCTTGCTGGTGCCGTAGGCGGCGTATCCGCCTGGATGGCCGGCGAAGGCGCGGACGGAGGAGATGGTGATGACCTTGCCGTATCCCTGCTGCTTGAAGATTTTGCCAACGTGCTTGCAGGGGAGGAAGGTGCCACGGATGTTGACGTCCATGACCTGGTCGAAGTCTTCGATGGGGAAATCTTCGGCGGGATGACGCTTGGCGAGACCGGCGACGGTCACGAGAATGTCAACGCGCCCGAAGGTTTTGATGGTCTGAGCGACCATGTTAACGACATCTTCTTCCTTGGCGACATCGCAGGGAACGGCGAGCGCCTTGCGGCCAAGGGCTTCCACGAGCTTTACGGCCTGCTCCAGGGTCTTCATGGTGCGACCGGTGACAACGACGTCTGCGCCATACGCTGCGAGGCCCTGGGCAACGGCTTCTCCCAATGCGCCTGCGCCGCCGGTGACGATGGCTACCTTGCCGGAGAGGTCAAACATCTTCTTTACGTAATCGAGGTTTACTGTCTGATCCACTGTTGCTGTCGTCATGATGCCTTTCCTCTACGCTTCCGGATAGTTGATGACCACGAGCATGCTCGCGGGCTTGTTGGCTTCATTGATGATGGAGCGGCCTTCATTGGCGCCGATGTGGATGGAGTCCCATGCCTTGAGAACGGTCTTCTGATTGTTGGCATCGATGACAGTGACTTCGCCTTCGAGGACGAAATAGACCTTCTCGGTGGGGGAGGCATCGTATTCGGCGCCGCCGGCGGGCAGGAAGTGCGACAGGCCCATCCAGAACTTGGTGGAACCGGTCTCATCCTTGCCATGGAGTTTCAATGCGGTCATGTTGAAGTGCTTCGGAGCCGCGTACGGCTTCACGTCTTTCAGTTCAACTTTCTTCATCGTTCCTGCTCCTGAATAGAATCTGCAGCTAAAACCGTTTGGCGCTTGACTGTTACTTGTTCACCAGTTCCTTAGACTTTTCTGCCGGCTTGGGGGCGAGAAGGGTGAGGCGCTCGATCAACTTCTTGCGCAACTCAGCCTTGCTCTCCTCGGTCCAGTCATAGAAGCCGGAGTTGGTTGACCATCCTTTGCGGCCCTGATTCATGAGTTGGCGGAGGAGCGGACTTGGTTCCTTGGCCGTGCTGAGGGCGGGTAGGACAACACGATGAATGTCTTCGGTGAGTTCGAGGCCGACGAGGTCGGCGTTCTCCAGGGGGGCGAGGACGGAGAGGCGAAGGCCGAAGCTGTTGCGAATACAGAGATCAACGGTGGCGGCATCGCAAACTTCGTCTTCGACCAAGGCAATGGCCTCCCGCCAGAGCGCGTGCTGGAGTCGGTTGGCAACGAAGCCGGGAACGTCTTTCTTGACGTGCACGGGGGTCTTACCAACGGAGGAAAGCAACTCCATGCAGGCGGTAATCACTTCCGAATTGGTGTGAACGGTCTGGATGACTTCGACGAGCGGAATCATGAAGGGAGGATTCCACCAGTGGGTGCCCACCATGCGCGACTTGTCGGCGAGTTTCTCTCCGATGGCGGTGATGGGAATGACGGAGGTGTTGCTGGCAAATATGCAGTCAGGGCGGGCGAGTTTTTCAATTTCTACGAAGAGATTCTGCTTGAGCTCCAGCTTTTCCGGGATGGCTTCGATGACGATGTCGGCGTTGGAGACCGCGTCGGAAAGCGAGGTCGTAAGGCGGAGATTACTGAGGTCGCTGCCGAGAACGCCCATGGACTGGAGATTAGCGCGGATCTTACCGGGAGCCGCATCCAGCATGGCCTGGACCGTGTCATACAAGGTCACATGGAAGCTTGGGTACCCGAGAAAGACCTGGGCGATTCCGTGGCCCATAAGGCCTGAGCCAACAATCGTTATGCGCTCAATCTTCTTCATCACATCCACCTGCTGGGCGGGCGAGTTCTTGCCCGATAGCTAGAAATAATCCGCTAAACCGAGGGTAGCCACCCGCGCCTTCCAAGGGAAATACTTTGTTTGACGGACTATCCTATCTCGGAGCTATCTGGCTGCGGCGAGCATCACGGTTCCCCGCGTGGGAAATCGAATCCACTGCCTCCCCGGCGCGTTCAGCGCAGAGCAATCACTAAAGCCCAGCATTGAGGGCTCGCCCCGTCAGTCTTTTCCCAACCTTGGGACGAATCACCGACTCTGGAAACTCACGAGCTTTGCCGTGAAGCGATACATAACCTGTGCCTGGAAGAAGAAACTGTCTGCCTGAGCCTTGTAGAAATCACCGGGGACGAAATTCTCATAGAGTACGTGGCATTTCCACTTATCGTTGATTGCATAGTCGGCGCGGAGTTGGTAGCTCTCGCCGCGATGCGTTCCCGTGCCGAATACCTTTAAGTTCTTCAGATCAGGATGCAAAGCGACTTCCTCGTAGAAGGTAGCCCGGATATTGAGCGGAGCGACGGGATTGAGACCGGCCTCTACCTGGAACATCTTATTGTTGGTCCAGTAGGCAACTCCGCGCTCAGGCACGAGCGTGTAGAGATAGAGTTCGCTCCACTTTGGCCACCGGGAGAAGAGGGGATCGAAGCCATTAAGGGTTCTGGGTTTGTTCGGATCGTCTCCAGAAAGAGCCCATACGCCGCTTAAAACATAGGGCTTCCATCCTGAGGAGAAGGATTTCTTCGCGTAGGCATATCCGCCCCAGGCGCGAATGTCTGCCGCAGGAGCACCGGTGGCGGCATTAGCATGCTGGCCACCCCACTGGGCGGCAAACTCGCCGGTGAACGAGTATCCATTGGCAAAGCGTTGCACGGTGCGAGCACCCAAAGTGCTGATGTTGCGATTGGGCTGGAATTGCGGATTGGAAGGGGCGCGGAAATCCTTTACTTCCTTTTTGTAGAAGTAGTAGGCATCAACATCGCTGCTCTTGTGATCGCGATTAGTGTAGTAGAGACCGATAGCTTGTTCGTCCCACTCGGTGAGGTACTTGTGCTGGTTGTGGATGATGCCCAAGAAGCGATCCTGGCGAGGATCGAGAATACCTAGGAGTTCGAACTTCGAGTTCTTGTGCTGGTAGGCGAGATCGACGGAGTTGAAATAGGCGGTGCGGGAACCATCGCCGGAAGTGCCGTCGAAGAGGATGAAGCCCTCGCCGCGTTGCAGGTCCTGGCGACCGAAGCTGAGGCTGAGGCCGTGAACCGGAAGTTTCTTGAAATTCACGTAAAGGTTATCGAATACCACCTCGTCCATGTTCAGGCGATCGGCGGTGACGTCTGCAGGCTTCAGCGCATACTTCTTGTAGAACTCATCCACAAGGCCGACAACGAAATCAACAGGTTCACTGTTGTACTTGACCCAGGCGCGGGTGCGGTAGCGCATCTGGCGGCGCTCATCGTCGGTGACGCTGTTCATGTCCAGGGCGTTGTTCCAGTCCTCATTGCGGATGCGCTGGTCAAAGCCGAAGGTGATGGAGGGCGCCTCAACGGCCTTGGCAGGGGTGGAAGCAACGAGTTTGGGGGCATCAGGCACGGGCGCTTTCGGTGCATTGTCCAGTTCAGCAGAAAACGCAAACGTGCAGCCAAGCAGAAGAAAAGCGACAGTACAACAAATTCGATTCATAAATCCTCAATCGCAGCAGACAAGATTCAATACTTTTCTTTAGCGGCCAGCGGGTTGCAAGCTCTGTTCCGCGATGGCGGCAGACGACGCCGATTCAGCAGGCGGTTTGGTACGCGCGGCAAAAGCCAGGATGGCCCCGAGTGCGATCGACAGGAATGCAGCCATTAAAACGCGGTACTCCGGCGGCAGGAGGAAGGTGATGGTGTGAGCCGGAATCCAGAAGAACGGAAGAGTTTTGGCGACGGGAAATCCGAAAAATGACTGCCAGTCGATATGCCCGATGATTTGCGAGAAACTCACCCGTCGAGAGAAGATTTTACCGCCGGTGAGTTCGATGTAGGCATCCGTCATGCGATGGCCGACCATCATGGTAGGAGCAAAAGTCGTGTTCATTACGGTGCTGATCCAGAAGGCTACCCACAGGGTCTGCGGCATTCCGTTCCCTGCAGGCAGGAGTCCAACGGCTAACGCGGAGCGGACTCCGGTACTGAATACCTGGAAGATGAGGACGAGGCTGGCTCCCAAAACACCCCAGACGATTGCACGCCAGAAAAGACCCACCGGCCGCTTCCACTCCCCGACTCTCAGCCGCAGGCCGAGCAACTCGCCAAGGGTTGCGAGCAGTGTGAACTTGGCAAACCCCATGGCGTACGGATGCACGCGCGTGGCACCGATGATCGCATTGTGAGTAGCCGGCACAGCCAGCGTGCAAACCACCGCCGCGAATGCTGCTCCCCAGATAAAGTCGCCACGTTTCATTGGAACCTCTTTTCCTTGTCTGGAGTCACCAATGCCCTCTCGTATCCGGGACAAGGGATGGCTCGATTCGTTTCAACAGCACAGATAGACCTGGATATGGCGTCTCTGGTGCTTGGGTAGCCGATGAGACACGATTTAGCGAGAACCATCTCGGCAGTGAGGTGTGACCGGGATTCATGGGTCTCTTGTCGATCGATGGGCCCCATGAATCCCAGGCCGGATGTTTGTCGAAGCGGAGTTGCTTAGCTCGTCACGCCCGCGTTCTTTGCTGTATGGAAAGCTTCGATGTTGGTGGCGTGAAGCGCTTCCGGCAGATTACGTTTAATCGCCTCGATCCACTGCTCATCAGAGAACTTGAGGTGGCGGCTCAATGTTCCCAGCAGAGCAACATTGATGCTCTTCTTGTTGCCCAGCTTGGTCTCATCTACCTGGGAGGGCTCCACTAGCACTCCGCAACTGCTCAGTGCGGCAGCGTTCACTTCCACCTGATCCGCAGTGAGCACGACGAGGAAGTCGGCTTCGCCATCGGGAACCATGGGGCTGAAGACATGCTCGCCAAAACGAATGTCGCTCGACACGGATCCGCCGCGCTGACTCATGCCGTGCGTCTCGCTCTTCTTAACGTCGAACCCAGCGAGGAAGGCAACGTCCGCAATGATGTCGGAAGCCTTGAGCACACCCTGTCCACCTAATCCCGCGACCACAATGTTAGTTATTTTGTTCATTGCACTTCTCGTATTCCTTGATGGATTTCACCGCAAGCAGACACGGGCGGCGATTGATGATGACCGACAGCTCGGATTTATCGAGAGAGCTTTGGATCAGTCCCTCGAAGGCGGCAGGATCGCGGGTTGCATCGACGATGTGAACGTTCTTGATCCCCATCGACTTGATGACTTCTTCTATAAGGATTTTGCCGGTCTTATGATGGTCCAAAGTCCTGCCGGTGCCGGGATGCTCCTGCATACCAGTCATCGCGGTTGTGCCATTGTCGAGAAGAAGGACGACGTGGCCCGTCTTCGGCGGGTTATAGACCATTTCCGCGATGCCCGTAAGGCCACTGTGGAAGAACGTGCCATCGCCGATGACGCTGATAACCCTCTTGGCTTCGGGCTCGGCAAGGGCGTGACGGAGACCCAAGCCAACCCCAATGGATGCTCCCATGCAGACGGAGATATCAATAGCTTCGAACGGAGGAAGCACACCGAGACCGTAACAACCGATGTCTCCGGAAACAATGCAATTCAATGCCTTGAGCGAGGTGAAAACAGTCCGATGGGGGCATCCGGGACACAGCGCGGGAGGTTTGCCGGGTACCGGCTTTGCCTCTGTCGAGCAGTCGCCCGCAATGATGCGCCGGACGCGCTGGATATTGAGTTCGCCGAAGCGATACATGGAAGGCTTGTCTTCCACCTCAATGCCGGCAGTACGAATTGCCTCGTAAAGATAGGGGTCGCCCTCTTCGATCGCGATGCAACGATCTACTGTTGCCGCGAACCTCTCGATGGTTTCCATTGGAAGCGGGTGGGTCATTCCGATTTTGAGCACGCTTGCCTCGGGAGCGGCTTCGCGGACGTGCTGGTAGGAGATGCCGGAGGTAATGATCCCCAACGTTCCGCTTCCAGCAATGACCTCCGTGGGCCCTGAACGCTCGTTCCACTGCGCGATTTGCGCCAGCGACTCGCGGAGCTTCTTGTGGGCGGGGCGTGCGTTCGCGGGAATCATCGAGCGCCTGGATACATTGCGAACGTACTCAGGAACGCGAGACTGAGGTACGCTGACACCCTCGCGCATGACCAATGTCTTGGAGTGACAGACCCTGGTTGTGAGGCGAAGCATGACGGGCAGATGCCAGCATTCAGCAATCTCGATGGCTCGCAGGGTGAATTCATAGGCTTCCTGCGCATCGGAAGGCTCAAGCATGACGACTCCCGCAGCGACGGCGTAGCGGCGATTGTCCTGCTCATTCTGGCTGGAAGACATGCCAGGATCGTCGGCCGAGACGATTACGAGCGCGCCCGGTATATCCATCAACGCCACGGTGAAAAGCGGATCTGCGGCAACGTTGAGACCGACGTGCTTCATGGTGACGACGGTTCGTCCGCCTGCAATGGCCACACCAATACCGACTTCCAGTGCGACCTTCTCATTCGGAGCCCACTGTGCATGTCCGCCCAGGCGTTCGAATTCTTCGAGGATCTCAGTCGATGGTGTACCGGGATAGCCAGTTCCCAAGGTGATCCCGGCGTCAAATGCGGCTGCGGCGACTGCTTCGTCGCCATTCAGTAGCTGTTTACCTTTGTTATCCACCAGATGCTCCAATCCGTGATCTTGCGAACTAAAATACTCTCCACGCTACGGCTGTCCGCCGTCTGTGGATAATGTCTTTGGCAACTCTTCCCCGCGCAACACGCGAAAGACACCTTCCGCGAGAGCCTGCAGTTCATCCTCACCCGGAAAGACCTTGATAGGCGCGATCCAGTCCAGGTATTCAGTCAACAGCGAGACGACTCTTTCCGAGTGCGCCATGCCGCCGGTCACGAGAATCGCATCCACGATGCCCTTCAGTACAACGGCCATCGCCCCTGCTTCCTTGGCAATCTGGTAAACCATCGCATCAAAGATGGCCGCGGCGCGCAGGTCGCCTTCGTCGATTCGGCGCTCCACTTCGATCAAGTCCCGTGTACCGAGATATGAGAAAACTCCACCGTTTCCGAAGACCTGATCCTCAACCTGCTTCTGGGTATAGCCGCCACTGAAACAGAGACGAACTAGAGGCCGGACCGGCAGCGCACCGGACCGATCGACGCCAAAAGGACCGTCCTCGCCAGTATTGTTGTCGATCATCCGCCCGTTCTGGTGAGCTGATACTGAGCACCCGCTGCCCATATGTACAACAATCAACTGCAGGGATTCATACTCGCGACTTTGTTCCTTCGCGAATCGTTTGGCCACAGCCTTTGTGTTGAGGGCGTGGCATTGCGCGGTTCGTGGCAACAGGGCGGAGCCCGATATGCGCGCGCAATCCTGCCATTCGTCCACGCTCACGGGATCGACGACATAGGCGTTCACGCCGGCAAGGGTGGCAAATGAGTGTGCAAGCACCGCTCCGAGGTTGGAGGCGTGCTCTCCCCGGCGCGCGAGGCGGAGCGCGGAGAGCATTGCGGCGCTCACCAGATAGGTTCCGCTTTTGAGCGGAGGCAACAATCCGCCACGACCAGCGATAGCATCGAAGGCGGTGAGATCGTAGCCGGCCTTTTCAAGCTCATCACTGATGCGCGCCGCGCGGTATTCCTGCTGATCGAGCACCGGGCGACCGTTGAACTGCAAAAGCTCTTCCGCGGAATGGCGGGCCGTGCTTACGAACTCAGCGCCGTCCTTGGTATAAACGGCAAACTTTGTGGATGTCGATCCCGGGTTGATGACCAGAATGCGTCCGCTACCGTTTGGCATAAATCACCCCGAGCGCGATGGCATTCACCTTGTCGTCCGCACTTTCCACGCGGGACGGAATCAGGATGGGAACCTTCGCTCCGACGACTACATGGGCGCATTGCGAACCGCCGAGATACTTGACGGACTTGCCGAGCAAATTGCCAGCCTCAATATTCGGAACGAGAAGGCAGTCGGCGAACCCAGCCGCGGCATGCTTGATTCCCTTGGCCTCGGCTGCTGACCTTAGCAGGGCGCAATCGAGCGCCACGGGACCAAAGACATCAACATCTCCCAAGTCGCCGGCCAGGCCCATGTCCACGAGGGCTTTTGCGTCCACGGTGGACGGCAGGGAGCTTGAGACGACTTCGGTAGCGCTCATGACAGCGATTCTGGGGCGCGACATTCCGATGCTGCGCAGGACCTCGACAGCATTCAGCAGAATCTCCCGCTTCTTGTCTAGGTCGGGAAGGACGTTGAGCCCGCCGTCGGTAAGCGCGACCAACCTGCGCTGGCCAGACAAGGTGTCTTCATAAAGCAGTACGTCACTGAGAACGCGCCCGGTGCGCAATCCTGTTTCCTTGTGGAGAACGGCACTCAGCAATTCGTCGGTGCGGAGATGCCCCTTGAGCAGGATATCCACCTCGCCTCGCCTCGCCATCTGAACAGCCGCAGCCGAAGGGTCAGCGGACTCAATGATCGTTGCTTTAGCAAGCAGTGCATCGAAGCCTAGCTGGCTTGCCTTTGAACGAATATTGCCCTCATTGCCGATCAAGACGACTTCGGCGATACCGAGGCTTTGTGCGCCTTCTGCTGCAGTGAGTGCAACTTCATCATCGGCCACGACTACGGCGACGCGCAGCGGCCCTACCGAGCGCGCGCGCTCCCGCAGTTCTTCAAAACTGTGAACCAATTTCGGCCCGGCGAATCTCTTACTGTCTGTTCCCACAGTTTCCATTTCGTCCCACTCCACTATCGCTGGCCAGCTACGGGCCGTTTCTGATCTTCGCTGCCGGCATTCCGACTCAGGCACTTTGGCTCTGGCAGGGGCCTACGAGCGCACCTCTGAGCAAGCCTTTTACGGATATCAAGTTAGGCGAGCTTAGCCGTAAATGGAAATACTTTGTTTGAACGGCTCCCAACTCTGGCGGTATCGCTGTGTTTATTTATCACCGTCGCATGACCCTGTTCGGTCTATACTGCACGAGGCAATTGCATCACCACCCCCCCAGCGCCGCCCTGAAAGCCGCGAGGTGTGGGATTTGAGGACCTAATGGACCTGCGCTACCTTCGATACTTCGTTGCTGTCGCGGAAGAGATGAACTTCACGCGTGCGGCCGAACGGCTGCATACCGTCCAACCATCTTTGAGCCGGCAGATACAACGCCTGGAGGAGATCGTGAGCGCTCCTCTGTTTAATCGTAATCGGCATGGCTTGAAACTGACGGAGGCCGGGCGCATATTTCTGGATGAATCCAGGGCAATTCTCCAGCATATGGACCGCGCGATCATGTTGGCACGGCAAGGGGCACGGGCCGAGGCTGGACATGTTTCGGTGGGCTTTATCTTTGGCACGGAATCGCGGATTTTTCACAACTGCTTGCCCGTATTGAAACAGCGTTGTCCGGAGATGCACACATCGTTCCTGGCGCTGAGCGAACCAGAACTGCTGCAAGCGTTGGAAGAGGAAAAGATCAATGTCGCGTTCCTTGCTGGGCCGATTGAAAATACGAGCGTGGTTTCCGAGGTGGTGCTCCGCCAGAAAATTGTGGTCGTATTGCCCGCTGCTCATCCGCTAACGAAGCTGAAGAGGATTCCACTGGCCAAACTGGCGGACATTCCAATGGTGCGCCCGTCGCAGGCGTTAAGCCCGAAATATGTTCGTTGCGTTGACGAAATTGCGGCTCGGGCTGGAGTGACATTTACCTCGGCGATTGAGCATGACAATGTTCTGTCAGGATTACACGCGGTGGGGCTGGGTCTTGGCTTCGCCCTGATTCCGGACTACCAGAAGGACATTCTTCCAGGCAGCATTGTGTTCCGACCCATAGATGTTGATCCGCAACCTAGCCTGGACCTGTTGATGGTTTATCGCAAAGACGACAGGTCCCCAGCGCTGGCTTACTTCCTGAGCATCGTGCGGGAGAGCATGGCCCTGGAAGTCAATTCCTGAGTGCTGTGCGAACAGACTGGTTTTGAACTGCCGATTGCGAGTCCTCTCATGAAATCGGAATGCGGAATATCCAGCCGCGTTTTCCTCAAGACATGCAATTAGAATTGAACCACACCATGTCTGAATCAAAGAGTCTCTCACCGGAACTTCTGCTGCATATCTCACAGAATATCAATGTCCCCGTGCGCGGGTTGGTCGCAGTCATCGAACTTCTCGATGGCGGCGGCACCGTGCCTTTCATTTCGCGCTACCGCAAGGAAGCGACAGGAAATCTTGATGAAGTGCAGGTGCGGGCGGTGGAAGAACAACTCACTTATTTTCGTGATCTTGTGTCGCGACGTGAAACAATTCTGCACTCCATTGAGGAGCAGGGCAAAATGACTGACGACCTCAAGGCACGAATCGAAATGTGTTTCGACAAGAGCGAGTTGGAAGATCTCTACCTGCCCTACAAGCCAAAGCGGCGGACCAAGGCGACGATCGCACGCGAGAAGGGACTGGAACCGCTGGCCGACTACCTCTGGGCGCAAACGACGGGCGAGAAGACACTGGCAGAATTGGCTGTGAACCTGGTGTGCGAAGAGAAGGGCGTAACCACCCCGGAAGAGGCGCTGGAAGGCGCACGGCACATTGTGGCTGAGATGATCAGCGAAGATGCGGACCTGCGAAAATCACTTCGGCAGTTGGTGTTCGAGGAAGGCGTGATCACCAGCCGCAAAGCCATGCACGCGGTGGATGAGCAGGAAAAATTCAAGATGTACTACGACTATCGCGAGGTGGTAAAGACCATCCCCTCACACCGGATGCTGGCGATCCGCCGGGGCGAAAGTGAAGACGTGCTGTTCTTCCTGATCGAACTGGAGCCGGAACGCGCGGTGAACACGCTTAGGGGCCGAATTCTTCGGACGAGCGGAGACTGGACTCCGCAGCTTGCGCTAGCGATTGAAGATTCGTGGCAACGACTGCTGAACTCATCCATCCAGGGAGAGATCCGGCTGGAGTTGAAGAAGCGTTCCGACGCCGACGCGATTGCAGTATTCCGCGAGAATCTCCACAATCTGCTGCTGTCACCGCCGGCGGGGCCAATCTCCGTGTTGGGGATTGACCCGGGCCTGCGGACGGGGTGCAAACTTGCAATTGTGGACGAGACCGGAAAATTCCTTGCACATGACGTGATGTATCCATTCACCTCGAAGAGCGGGCTGGAGCAGTCCGCAAAGGTGCTGGAGAAATTGATGGCGCAACACAATGTGCGGGCGATTGCGATCGGCAACGGAACGGCTGGACGGGAGACCGATCAGTTCGTGCGCGAGTTTCTGCAAGAGCGCAAACTGGATGGCATTTTCGCGGTAACAGTAAGTGAGAGCGGCGCAAGCGTGTACTCCGCTTCCGACGTTGCGCGGCAGGAGTTCCCGGAACTCGATCTGACGGTGCGAGGCGCAATCAGCATTGCCCGAAGATTGCAGGACCCCCTCTCCGAACTCGTGAAGGTCGACCCGAAATCGATTGGAGTAGGACAGTACCAGCATGACGTGGATCAGCGCAATTTACAGCAATCGCTGGAAACTGTGATCGAGAGCTGCGTGAACCGGGTTGGAGTGGACCTGAACACATCGTCGTGGACACTGTTGCGCTATGTTGCGGGAGTAACGGAGCGGACGGCGGTAAATATCGTTAAGTACCGCGATGAGAATGGACGCTTCCGGTCGCGAGCGCAGTTGATGAAGGTACCGGGCGTCGGTCCCAAGACGTTTGAGCAGGCAGCGGGATTTCTGCGTATCCGCGATGGGGAGAATCCTCTGGACATGACTGCGGTGCATCCCGAGTCATACCCGGTGGTGGAGCAGATTGCTGCGTCGCTGAAGACGCCCATGCACGAGTTGATCAGGCGGCCGGAGTTGCTGGAGAAGGTGGATCGCACTAAGTTAACGGTGGGAACGTTTACGCTCAATGACATTCTGGACGAGTTGAAGAAGCCAGGTCGCGATCCGCGTGACAAATTTGTGGCGCCGAGCTTTGCCGAAAATGTCCGGGAGATTGCAGATGCCGTGCCGGGGATGGTGCTGGAAGGCGTGGTAACCAACGTGACGAAGTTTGGAGCATTTGTGGACATTGGGGTGCACCAGGACGGACTGGTTCACATCAGCGAGCTCTCCAATCGATATATTAAGGAACCAAGCGAAGCTGTAAAGGTGGGACAGATTGTTAGAGTGAAAGTGTTGAGCGCAGATGTTAAGACGAAACGCATTGCGCTCTCCATGAAAGCTCTGCTGGAAGCCGCTCCGAAGGCGCAAATGCGAAAACCGCTGGAGAAACCACAAATGTCAGCAGAGCAAAAGCTCTCGGCACTCTCCTCCAAGTGGAAAGTTCGTTGAAGGTTCTCGATCCCCAGCCAGGCCAACTGAGGCGGTCCGTAGGGGAAACAACCTAAACTGCGAACCGGCATGGCAGTGTATGGTGAAGCACAATTGTGTGTCCTGATCCGAGGTTCGATGTCTGACATACCAATTTTCAGGCTGCTGCCCAAAGAGCCGGCATTGCGAGACAAACTCTCGTCCTCGTTCCATGAGCGTTTGCTCGACAGCCTGCATGATGGCGTGTACTTCGTGGATAGGGAACGGAAAATTCAGTACTGGAACAAGGGTGCCGAGCTGTTGACCGGGTATGCGGCCAGTGAAGTCATTGGAAAGAGCTGCTCCGATAACATCCTGATGCATGTAAGTGAGGAGGGTTGCGCGCTGTGCGTGGAGGGGTGTCCACTGGCCGACACGATTGCCGATGGGAAACGGCGGGAAACTGAAGCGTATCTTCGCCACAAGCTGGGTCACCGAATTCCTGTGTCAATTCGTGCCGCCCCTATCTTGGATAGTGAAGGGCAGATCATTGGCGCTGCGGAGGTGTTCAGTGACCTGACCGCAAAGAAGCGCATTGAACGGCGAGTCGGGGAACTCGAGAATATTGCGTTTCTCGATTCCCTGACAGGAGTTCCCAATCGGCGTTACATGGAAATGAAGATCAAACAGGCAATCCAAGAGGCCGAGGTATTTGGCCGCAGAATTGGTTTGCTTATGATCGACATCGACGGCTTCAAGGAAGTCAATGATCTGCATGGACACGAGGTGGGCGATGACGCGCTGAGAGCTGTTTGCCTGACGCTGGCACACAGTCTGCGTACCGGGGACTTTGTGGGACGTTGGGGCGGCGATGAGTTGGTTGTAGTGGTAAAAGACATAAGCGTCGCAGCACTGGGAGCCTTTGCAGAACGCTGCCGAATGCTGATCTCGGAATCGGCAATTCCGGCGGGCGATGCGCACCTCAAGGTCACTGTGTCGGCGGGAGCGACCCTGGTAAAACGGGGAGACACGAGCAATGAGGCGATTAAGCGCGCGGATGAGATGCTCTACCGGAGCAAGGCCTCCGGACGCAATCGTGTAACTATTGACTGAACCAATTTCAGATTATGGTGGACTGTTTTCCATAGACAGCGACCGAAATTGCTTTTAACATTCAAGAAGGCCTATGAAATTGCGTCGATTTAGCTACTTTACCTTTACGTACCGCTTCTCCTACCGGGAGAGCGGCGAGGGTAAGTTGCGGGCGCGAAAGTAAAGCCAAAAGATTCAGGCAAAGCGTCAAGAAACTTAAGCCCACAGCCGCGACTCCCACGAGTTGCGGCTTTCTTTTGCACAAAATCGAAGCAACCCAAGGAAACGAGGAAGAGCAGACCATGATTGTGAATATGCGCGAGGGTGCCAGCCAGCGGGAGATTGATAACGTCGTAGAGCGAGTTCGCAGCGCGGGCTACCAAGCTCACCTGACCTGCGGCACAGAGAAGACGATTGTGGCCGCAGTAGGCAGCGGTGGACGACGCAATGAAGTGGAAGCGCTACGGGCCGCGCCGGGCGTTGAGGATGTAGTTTCAATCTCAACGCCATTCAAGCTTGTGAGTCGGCAGGCCAAACCGGAGCGTACAGTCGTGCAGGTTGGCAATGTCACAATCGGCGACGGCAGCGTGGTAGTGATCGCAGGACCGTGCTCGGTAGAGTCCCGCGAACAGATCTTGCAGACGGCTAAGGCAGTGAAGGCAGCGGGCGCAAATATGCTTCGCGGCGGGGCTTACAAGCCCCGAACTTCGCCCTACGACTTTCAGGGACTAGGCGAAGAGGCGCTGGAGTTGTTGAGCGAGGCGCGTGCCCTAACCGGGCTTCCGGTTGTAACCGAGGTGATGAGCGCCGAGGATGTGGGAATCATCTGCAAGCACGCCGACATGCTGCAGGTGGGGGCGCGCAACATGCAGAACTTCTCGCTGCTGCGCACACTCGCGGAAGCAAATAAGCCGATCCTTCTGAAGCGCGGACCTTCGGCTACAGTGAAGGAGTGGCTGCTGGCGGCGGAGTATCTGCTGGCGGGAGGCAATGCGCAGGTGGTGATGTGCGAGCGCGGCATCCGCACCTTTGAGTCTGAGATGACACGCAACACACTGGACCTTGCGGCGGTGGCGCTGGTGAAGCAGCTCTCGCACCTGCCGGTGATCGCCGACCCCTCGCATGGAACGGGACGGCGCGACCTGGTACCGGTGATGTCCAAGGCCTCGATTGCCGCTGGAGCCGACGGCATCATTATCGAAGTGCACCCGTGTCCGGAGCGCGCACTTTCTGGGATCGG
>CAILAZ010000102.1 GCA_903832295.1 uncultured Acidobacteriota bacterium | reverse complement strand
TCTCCCGGAACGCCGCCAGTTCTTCCAGCGCATCCTCCAGGAGTTGCTGCCGTTGCCTGACGTTCGAAAGCACGCCCACCGTCCGCGTGTAGCCGGAATCGGTAATCCGGTCCGGCCGCAACGAGACAAACGCTTGAACGGAGTACGCCCCATCGCCCGTGTCGATGTACTCCACGACGACGTTCAGCAACATGCGAGCCTGATGAATGCGCCAGCGCTCGGCTGCCTCCGTGTCGTCCCATTCGAACTGCGAATGGAGGGGCGCGCCCTCGGGACGCGCCGCCGCCACTATGTCGCGCGGCATCAGTTTGCCGCCGTGCTCGCCGGCGATCCGACGAAGCTCCACAAGGACCAGATCGTTCTTCATTTGCTCGCTACCGTGAACAGTCCCCAGCCCATGCCGGCGCTGTTCTTGCTGTCGGGCCGGCCCTCGCCAATCCCTACCTGCATCCCGACGCGCGTGAGGAGATTCGCAACGTCCTCCAGTGTGAATTGATCCTGATCCCAGCGCACCCGCACGCGCGCCTTCCAGTCGTGGAATGCCGCGCGCACCGTCACGTAGGGCTGGCCGGTCTCCACCCGCGCCATGTCCTCTTGCTTGACCGCCGTGCCCTTGATGCGCACCAGTGGGATCTGCGGCTCTTTGACATCGTAGCCGTCCGCCTCGACGAACAGCGAGAGCTTCGCGAGCGTCATCTTGAAGCCCACCAGCCTACATGCGCTGATGAGTGCATTGCGGAGAGCCGCCGCGTGGAAGCCGTCGCCGCCGTCCTTGAAGCGATACCGGGCCTCTTCGAAGGTGACATCAGTCGATTTCGGTTCACGATTCTTTCTGGAACTGGCGGCTTTGCCCGTCTCCATCTTGCCCTTCATCTCCTCTTTGGTTTTCGCCGAAAAGCGGTGAATCACCAGCGGGCTGGACCCGATCAGCTCGAACTCCGAGAACCCGAAGTTTGGCGGCTTGATCGTAACTGTCCGCACTTCCTTGCCGTTGCTGTTTGACTGACTCGCGTCAGCCGGTGCTGCTTGTGTTTTTGAAGACATTGTCTTCTCCTTTGGATTGGCGGTTTACATCCAGCCGCCAGGGAAAACCGAAACCCCGCCTGCGCTGCCCTACCCTACTAAGCCCCGCCCAGCCGAGCCCCGCCATGCCTGCCAAGCTATGCCTCGCCTCACCTTCCTCGCCCCGGCTTGCTGTGCGTTGCCTTGCCGTGCCTGCACCGCCAAGCCGAGCCTGCGATGCCAGGCCTGGCCCTGCTAAGCCTCGCCTCGCCTCACCACCTTGCCTCGCCATTTGTGGGATCTTGTGCATCTGACCGTCCGGCCCACGTCTGTACGTTACGACCGGAACATTGCAATCGTAAATTGAAGTTTCATACGTTCTCCTCCTGATCGAATTCAAACTCAGACATGTTTTCTCTCCGCCATCCGGTCTCGGATAAACCAGATCAGTTCCAACATGCAAGCCGCATCGAATAGCGTTTGGCTTTGGGGGAAGAAGCAGTAGCGCCTCCACGGGGCGTACCAGCGGATCTCTCCCAAGCGCACTGCGCCGTTGTTTACCGTCCACAGGAAAGTTTTGCCAGTGTCGCCGATCTGGGCAAAGGTGAGCCGGGTTGTGGTCTCAGGGTTGGGCATAGTTACACCGCAAAATCTCCAC
>CAILAZ010000101.1 GCA_903832295.1 uncultured Acidobacteriota bacterium | reverse complement strand
ATGATCTTGGGATGGCGGTGGCGAACTCGCTAGCCGCAGTTGCGGCTGGGGCTCGCCAGGTGGAGTGCACAATCAACGGAATTGGCGAACGCGCGGGGAACGCGGCGCTAGAAGAAGTTGTGATGGCGCTTCATGTGCGCTCTGATGTCTATGCCACCAGCTGCGGCGTGGACCGCGGGCAGCTATATGCGAGCAGCCAGATGCTCTCGCACACGCTGGGCTTCAATGTGCAGCCGAACAAGGCAATTGTGGGACGCAATGCGTTCGCGCACGAGGCGGGCATCCATCAGCATGGCGTGCTGAGCAATCCACTTTGCTATGAAATCATGACTCCGGAATCGGTGGGTATGCCGGCGGACCGGCTGGTGCTGGGCAAGCACTCAGGGAGACATGCGCTGCTGCACCGTTTCACGGAGCTGGGTTTCCATGTGCAGGCGGAAGAACTGGATGCGCTCTATTCGAAGTTTACGCACTTGGCTGACCGCAAGAAAAAGGTTTACGATCAAGATCTAATCTCGATGGTGATTACCCATCGTGGACCTTTAGGCAAATCGCCGAATCTGGTGGCGGCACAACAACAATGAAATTGAATGTAGCAGTTCTTCCCGGGGATGGAGTTGGGCCGGAGGTTACACGCGAGGCTGTCCGTGTCCTTCGTGCAGTATCTGACTTCTGTGGTTACGATTTTCGCTTTGAAGAGTCTCCGATTGGCGGCGGCGCCTCGGTCGAGTTCGGGTCACCGTATCCGGATCAGACGAGAGAGCGATGTCTTGCGTCGAGTGCGGTGCTGCTTGGCGCGGTTGGCGGGCCGCAATTTGATTCGCTCACAGACAAGCTAAGGCCCGAGGCGGGGCTTCTTGCGTTGCGGCACTCGCTGGGATGCTTTGCAAATCTGCGTCCGGCGATTGCGTTTGAGCCGATATCGGATTGCTCTCCACTTCGCCCGGAGCGGATTCTAGGCGCGAATCTCATCATTGTCCGCGAACTGCTCGGAGGACTCTATTTCGGCGAACCGCGGGCGATTGACGCCGCAAGCAAGAGCGCATGGAATACGATGCGCTACAGCGAGCAGGAGATTGAGCGGGTCGCGCGAGTGGCGTTCAAACTTGCGGAGAAGCGCCGCAAGAAACTGGTGTCTGTCGATAAGGCAAATGTGCTTGAGACTTCGCGCCTGTGGCGGCGGGTGGTGACCCGCGTTGCAGCGGAGTTCCCCGATGTTGCGCTGGAGCATGCGTTGGTTGATTCATTCGCGATGAATGTCATCACCTATCCAACGCGCTATGATGTTGTGCTCACGGAAAACCTCTTCGGCGACATTCTTTCCGATGAGACCGCCGTGATCGCGGGATCGCTCGGGATGCTTCCCTCGGCAAGCATCGGCGGCAAGGTGGATCTCTACGAGCCTATTCACGGCTCGGCTCCCGACATTGCGGGCAAAGGCATTGCGAATCCCATCGGCGCCATCGGTTCGGCGGCGATGCTGTTGCGGCACACGGCGAAACTGCATGCGGAGGCCGACAGCATTGAGGTTGCGATTGAAGCGGTGCTGAAGTCCGGCATGAGAACCGCCGACTTGCTGCCGGCTGCCGAGCGTTCCAAGGCAGTCAGTACCGAAGTGATGGGAAAGCGCATCGCCGAGTGTACGGTTGAGGCTCTGAATTCGCGCATGGCATATTTTGCCGTCTGAGGTATTTCCGTTGACCACGTCTTCTGTTTCCGAAGGCCCCCGGAGTTTATTCGACAAATTGTGGGAGTCGCATGTCGTCTGGCACGAGGCTCCTCAGCCCGCGCTCCTCTTTATCGATCTTCATCTTGTACACGAAGTGACGACACCGCAGGCCTTTGAGGGACTGCGACTGGCAGGACGAAAGGTCCGCCGTCCCGACCTTACATTTGGAACCGTGGATCATAACGTTCCAACAACCAAGGCAGAGCGATTCAACATTCTTGATCCGATCGCTTCGCAGCAGATCAATACGCTGCGGCATAACTGCGCTGAGTTTGGGATTGAACTGGCGGATGTTGGCTCGGCGGAGCAGGGAATTGTTCATGTCATTGGCCCCGAGTTGGGACTGACGTTGCCGGGGAAGACGATTGTCTGCGGGGACAGCCACACGAGCACCCATGGAGCGTTCGGGGCACTGGCGTTTGGCGTCGGCACGAGCGAAGTGGAGCATGTACTGGCGACGCAGACGTTGCAGCAGAACCGTCCTAAATCGATGCTTGTCAATGTATTGGGCGCTCTTCCGGACGGGGTCACTGCGAAGGATCTTGCCCTCGGCATTATCCACCAGATAGGCACGGACGGCGGCACCGGGTACGCGATTGAGTACGCAGGGCCGGCCATCCGCACGCTTTCCATGGACGGGCGGATGACGCTGTGCAACATGAGTATTGAGAGCGGCGCCCGCGCAGGCATGGTGGCACCGGACGAGACCACGTATGCGTATTTGAAGGGACGGGCTCACGCTCCCAAGGGAGAGCAGTGGGAGAAGGCGGTTGCATACTGGCGGACACTGCCCAGTGATGCCGGAGCGAAGTTCGACTGCGTGGTGGAGTTTGATGCTTCCGCGTTGCAGCCTTGGGTGACTTGGGGAACGTCGCCTGGAATGTCGGCACCGGTGACAGGCAATGCGCCGCGTCCGGAGGACGGCAGGAACGAGATTGAGGCAGATGCGATTTCGCGTGCGCTGACGTACATGGGAATTGAGCCAGGGGCTGCCCTTACAACTCTGGCTGTCGATCGGGTATTTATAGGATCCTGCACAAACGGCCGGTTGGATGATCTCCGCGCCGCAGCGCGCATTGTAAAGGGGCATAAGGTGAGCGCGGGAGTGCAGATGATGGTTGTGCCCGGTTCGGAGTCTGTAAAGAAAGCGGCGGAGACCGAGGGACTGGACCGCACGTTCCGCGAGGCTGGCGCGGAATGGCGCGAGCCTGGATGTTCGATGTGCCTTGGGATGAATCCGGACACGCTGCTGCCCGGGCAACGTTGCGCGGCTACGAGCAACCGGAACTTTGAGGGCAGGCAGGGAAGAGGTGGACGAACCCACCTGGTGAGTCCTGCGATGGCCGCGGCTGCCGCGGTCACGGGCCACTTTACGGATGTGCGTTACTGGGATTACAAGGAGTAGCCGATGCAACCTATGCGCACTCATCGCGGGCAGGTCATTCCACTGGACCGCGCGAATATTGATACCGATCAGATTATCCCGAAGCAGTTTTTGAAGCGCATTGAGCGCACGGGCTATGGGCCGTTTCTATTTAACGACTGGCGCTACGACGCGACGGGCGCCCCGAGGCCGGAGTTTATTCTGAACCAGGAGCCGTACAGCCGTGGCGGCATTTTGCTGGCGGGGAAGAATTTTGGATGCGGTTCTTCGCGTGAACATGCCGCGTGGGCACTGAGCGATTTCGGAATCATGGTAGTGATTGCGCCGTCGTTTGCAGACATCTTTCACACCAACGCAGCGATTAACGGACTGCTGACGGTGGCTCTGCCGGAGGAAGCAATGGCAGAGTTGTTTGCGAAGGCCGCGGCATCGAGAAGCTATGAACTCACGTTGAACGTGGAGACGCTGACCGTGTCGGATGACAATGGGTGGAGCGTGTTCTTCCCGCTCGATCCCTTCCGGCAGCATTGCCTGCTGAACGGGTTGGACCAGATCGGCATCACGCTTCAGAAGGAATCGTTCATCGCTGCCTACGAGAACCGTCCAGCACGCTACTGACGAAATAGCCATCCAGACACATGGATAAAGCTTCGGCCTGCATTATGCAGGCCGAAGCTCATTGCAGAAAAGGAAATCACTCGTTGATGGTAGTTGAGCCTTGCAGTTCGATCTTCTCAGAAGAACTGCCTACCAGGATTTGAAACTTCCCCGGCGCGAGGGTCCACGTACCTGCACTTACATCGTAGTAAGAGAAGGCCCGGCGATTCAGTTCGACGGTTACGGTCCTGCCCTCGCCGGACTTGAGATCAACGCGTGCAAATCCCTTCAGCTCTTTCAGCGGACGCTCGACTTTTGCGTGTCCGTCGCTGACATAAACCTGGGCGACTTCGGCGCCATCGCGCTTGCCGGTGTTGGTGATGGTGAAGGATACGGAGAGCTTGTCTTTACCGAACGGCGTGAGTTTGAGATCGCCGTACTTGAACGTGGTGTAGCTCAGTCCGTAGCCGAACGGGAAGCGGGGTTTGACTGCGGATTTGTCGTAGTAGCGATAGCCGAGGAATAGGCCCTCGGAGTATTTCACAAGGTGGCTGTTGTCTTTGTCGTAGTAGCTGTCATGCACGGGACTATCCTCCCAGCGCATTTCGAAGGAGACGGGTAGTTTTCCGGAAGGATTGGCGTTGCCGAGCAAAACCCTGGCGATGGCGGTGCCGCCCTCCTGCCCGGGGTACCAAGCGTGCAAGACGGCCGATGACTTTTCGGCGAAGGGTGACATGTCCACATTGCCGCCAGCGTTCAGGACGACTATTACATTCTTGTTTAGAGCGAATACCCGCGCCACGAGGTCGCGCTGCTCTTCGGAGAGTTGGAAGTTGCGGTCGGCGCCTTCGCCTTCGTTGGATTTGTTGAAGCCCAGACCGAGGATGACCAAATCTGAGGAACTGGCGAGGGCTGCGGCTTTTTCAAGAGGGGCTGCAGCTTTTGGTGCGATGCCGAAGCTGATCTTCGCCTGCCCGGTGCCTTCAAAATACTCAATCCGAATCCTGTAATGACGTCCCGCTTCGAGGTCGAGTTTCTTGCTGGAGATCGACTCTCCCTGGTATTGCCATTGTTCAATGATGGGCTTGTCATCGACGAAGAGCCGGAAGCCGTCATCCCCCTGGATATAGAAGGTGAAATTGCCGGAACTCTGCGGCGTGAAGTAGGCGACCCAGCGGGCGGAGAACTCATCTACAGGCTGGCCGGGCGCGTAACTGCCTTCGCCCCAGTCGAAAGAGATGTGGCTATCCACACGAGTGACGGCAGGCTCGCCTTTCATTTCCATGTTATTGAAATACTGGCCGAGCGCGCCAGGCTTGGTTCCTTCAGGATCCACCGTCAGCGCGGTTTCCGCGAGAATTGTACCAACGAGTTGCACACCAGGTGCATAGCTCACATGGACTTTTCCGCCTACGAGTTTTGTGATGCCATCGAGAATGCTCACGGCGTGAAAGGGTTGCACGAGGGAGCTTCCGCCGCCTCCGAAGACAGCGGGGTTTACATTGGGGCCGATCACGGCGATGCTCTTGTATTTGTCCAGTTGAAGGGGGAGGATGCCGTTGTTCTTGAGCAGGATGATCGATTCTTCTGAAGCCTTGAGCGCTACTGCGTGTGCTTCGGGATTGTCGAGAGGGATGGACGGGAGCTTCTGTGGGTGATCAAAGAAGCCAAAGGCAAGAGCGGTGCGCAAGATGCGGAGCACTTTATCGTCAATGGTGGCCATGGTGATCTTACCGTTGGCAAGGGCCTCGGTCAGCGTTTTGTGATTCATGTACCTCGCATCGGGCATCTCGAGGTCAAGGCCGCTGGCGGCGGCCTTTACGCCGTCGGTAACCGCCTCCCAATCGCTCATGAGGATTCCCTGAAAGCCCCACTGCTTCTTCAGAATTTCGGTGTTCAGATCGTAGCTCTGGGTGGCATGTTCTCCGTTTACGAGGTTATAGGAATCCATGACTGCACCCACGTGTGCTTCCTTGACGGAGGCCTCGAAGGCGGGAAGATAGATTTCATGCATGGTCCGTTCATCGATTTCGGAACTAACTTTATAGCGATCCCACTCCTGGTTATTTCCCATGTAGTGCTTGGCGGTGGCGATGACGCCCTGACTTTGAATGCCCTCAATTACCGCGACAGCCATGCGTGATGCAAGGAAGGGGTCCTCGCCGAAATACTCGAAGTTGCGTCCGCACATGGGAGCGCGGTAGATGTTCATTCCAGGGGCGAGGAGGAAATGCACGCCGCGGGCACGAGAGTCCTTGCCGAGCATGACACCAACCTGCGTCTCGAGTGCGCTGTCCCAGGTGGCAGCCATGGCGATTCCGGCGGGGTAGGCGGTGGCGGAGCCGTCGTTGCGCGTACCGACGGGTCCGTCACTCATTTTGAGTTCGGGGACGCCGAGGCGTGGAATCGCACGGATACTAAATGCGTTGAAGCCTCCTATGTATGCGATCTTTTCGTCCAGTGTCATTTGCGCGAGGAGGTTTTTTGCGCGCTGTTCGACTTGTGGCGAAGGTGGAAGGGCGTATTGCGCGAACGCAGTTGTTACCGATAGAGCCAAAATGACGAACGCTGCGAGAATTACTACAGGATAGTTCCGCCTTCTATGCATAATTCAGTTCCCCTGATTTGATCACGTCTTCGTGAACTTCTAGATATGAAAAGCGCCCATTTTGCTGGCGACTCGGAATTCCGATAGAGGGTTGCATTGTGTGTCCGTGTAGAGTGCCGCTTGCCGCACTGTTGATTTCGAAGCTCAAGGAGTCCGACAAGCCTACTCCTCTGATCGTACAAGGCTGGCGCAGGCACAAATAGTACGCTTTGAAGGCAGTGCTGCCAAGAACTAAAGCTCTTTGCGCCGCGGATGCTGTCTTGAAGGCGCAGCGAGAAACACCGAACTCTTGGGGTGAGGGACGATGAGAGGAACACGCCTTATAGGTCTCGAGGAGCCATGAGCTTGAAGAGGGAGATTCTGCGTTGACAGTGCCTGTCGGGTTCCGTTAAGGTTTCACTCAGAAATCTATGCACGCCATGCGATTTAAATGCTCAATTTTCGTTGGTTTCCGCAGGAGTTTTTCTTTGCGGCAGGGCATGAGGGTGTGCGCATTTGGTTTTCATCTCTAGATATCGCACACAGTTTTTCGCCGGCCGCGATCAGAGATCGCGGCCGTTGTGTTTGCACCGCAGAAGGAGCGCACCAATGAAAGACGCTCTTCGTGAGCAGCGTACGACGATTGACGAAGTTGATCTTGAAATACTCAGACTGATCAACCGCCGCGCCCAGGCCGTGGCGGAGATTGCCCGTCTGAAACGGGAAAACAAACTTCCGGTTTCCGATGAAGCGCGTGAAGCGGCTGTGTTGCACGTGGTTCTCGAACGGAATCCCGGTCCTCTGAATGCAGCGAGCATTCGGAGAATCTTCGGCGCAATTCTCGCGGAAAGCCGCCGCTTTCAGCACCACCTTGGAGCAGAGTCCTAATGCATACCGTCGCGAGTACCACCCGCATCGCTTTCCAGGGAGAGCCTGGAGCCTTCAGCCAGATTGCCGCACGCAAACTGCTCGGTGACGGCGTGACGACCGTGGCGTGCCCGACCTTCGAATCTCTGTTCTCCTCAATTGAGGATGGCAGGGCGGATCTGATTCTTGCACCCCTGGAGAACACGCTGGCAGGGCCGGTGCTGCGTTGCTACGACCTGCTTTACCAGTCGCGCTTAAGGATGATCGGAGAAGTTGTGCTGCGCATCAGCCACTTTGTGATTGGCTGTCCCGGGGCGACACTCGGTGGGTTGAGGCAAGTCCAGTCGCATCCGGTTGCCCTCGCGCAGTGCGAGCGCTTCTTTGTCTCTCATCCGGGGATTGGCAAAGTGGTTGCTGAAGACACGGCAGGCTCGGTCAGGCAGATCATGGAGAAACTGAACCCGGCGATTGGAGCGATTGCGAGTGAGTTTGCAGCGCGGGAGTATGGCGCACAGATCCTCGCCTCTGAAGTCGAGGACGATCCGCATAACTTTACCCGCTTTGCGCTGCTGCAATCCCTATCCCACGGAGGGGAGACCATTTCTGAAGCGGACGCTACAACGCTGGTGTTAACGATCGCAAACGAACCCGGCGCGCTCTTCCATTCGCTGGAGCCATTTGCCAATAATGCCGTCGATCTGATGAGTCTGGTTAGCCGCCCCCTGGTCGGGGAGCCCTGGCACTACCGATTCTTTCTGGAAGTTGCCGCCTCGGCGGAAGCTCCCAGCATGGTGAAAGCACTGGCCGAACTCGAACCGCGCACTGTCGAGCTACGAGTGCTCGGCTCCTACCGCTCGGGGAAGTCGTAGGCAAGTCGAAGTTTGGCTGAACCAGCAAAATACTGGGAGAACTCGCGATTCGCCCTAACAGCCAGCTATAATCCGGCCCATGAGCGCAATTTCTTTCGTCCCTCCAGGCGCTGAACGGCAGCGATTGATGTCGCTTGATGTATTTCGCGGTCTCACGATCTGCCTGATGATCATCGTCAACAACGGCAGCTCTCATCCATTTGCGCAGTTCGAACACTCACAATGGAATGGCTGGACCGCCACCGACCTGGTCTTTCCGTCCTTTCTATTTATCACCGGCGTGTCCCTGACTTTTTCTTTTTCCTCGAGATTGAAAGACAGTGAGTCGCGGCTCAGGTTGTTGCCGCACATCCTGCGGCGCAGTGCCATCATCTTTGCGATCGGTCTGCTGATAAACGCGTTTCCCTACTATCACCTTGCGACTTGGCGCATCCCCGGTGTGCTGCAGCGGATTGCGCTCTGCTACCTTTTCGGGTCGGTGTTGTATTTGTGGACTGGTGTACGCGCGCGATGGGCGGTGATTGCGTCGCTGCTTCTCGGTTACTGGCTGGTGATGCGCTTCATTCCTGTTCCGGGTTTTGGCATTCCAGGCGTGGACATCCCCCTGCTCGATCCTGATCGCAACCTCGCCGCATGGCTCGATCGCAAGACCATGTGGGGACATCTTTACGAGAAAGTGCGCGACCCGGAGGGGATACTGAGCACCTTTCCGGCGATTGCGAATACGTTGTTTGGGGTTGCGGCCGGAGAGTGGATTCGTAGCATGCGAGGAGACACCACGAAGCTTCTACGCCGCTTAGTTGCGGTGGGTGTCTCGTGCTTTGTGGCGGGTACGCTGTGGGATGTCGTTTTTCCGATTAACAAGAAACTCTGGACAAGTTCTTACGTGCTCATCACCGTGGGACTGGCGATGCTTGCGCTGGCGGCCTGCTACTGGCTGCTGGATGTGAAGAAGTTTCGCGGACGCTGGACGACGTTTCCGATTGTGTTTGGAACCAACTGCATCTTTGCATACGCGCTGTCTGAGTTTGCAGCTATCGGAGCCTGGACCTTCAAGGTCCGGGTCGAGGGAACGTTAATCAGCTATAAAGATGCTCTCAATGAGCTTACCTTTGACAAAATTCCCCAACCGCAACTCGCTTCGCTCGGGTACTCGCTGTTCTATGTTGCGTTTTGCTGGTTCTTCACGTGGCTGCTGTACCGCAAGAGAATCTTCCTGAAGATCTGAGGCGTGGCCCGCATACGGAAAAGCCCCATGGATTGAACATGGGGCTTCTGTCAATGCAAGAGGTCAGAAAGCGTCGGTGCCGCCTCCG
Organism: uncultured Acidobacteriota bacterium; assembly: GCA_903832295.1. GTDB lineage: Bacteria > Acidobacteriota > Terriglobia > Terriglobales > Acidobacteriaceae > TOLSYN. The sequence goes on along the minus strand of CAILAZ010000101.1, from coordinate 41,375 downwards.
CCGAAGCCTCCTCCTGAAAAGCCCCCGTCACCCCCTAAACTCCCGCCGCTCCCGAAGCCTGAACCGCTGGAACTAGCTTGCGGCGCGGCAGAGAAGGACTGGAAGGCTGTGGTGGAGAAGGTGTTCATGGAGTTGGTGAACATGAGGGGCGTCCACATCATGCCCGGGGTTCCGTAGCCCGACCCGACATACCAGGAGGGCGGCTCAGTGATCAGTCCCTGGAAAGCCTTGGCCCAGTGCTGCTCGACGCCAAAGGCCATGGCGTAGGGGAGGAACTTCTCAAAGGTGTCCGGCGGCATGCGCTTGATGCGATCCCCATCGACGCGGGTCATAAACTCCTTGAAGCCAAGACAGGCGATGCGGGTGCGGGCGCCGCGAACGGTTTTTGCGGCGAGGTGATGTCCGAAAAGGTACACAATCAGCGCTGAAATGGCCACGCCGATGACGAGGACGAGTGGGGAGTTGGTTAGCCGGATGCGTCCGGTGAGTTGAAGGTAGAGGAAAGGCAGCGCGATGACGAGAATTCCGACAAGCGCAAGTCCCTTGGCCGACTCGGGGTCCGTCGAGTAGAGGTCCTTCGCCTTGAGCGCTGCCATGATCTCCTGGCGGATGGAGGGCAGCGCGATGTAGAAGCGGTTCTTCAGGCTGGAAAGGGAGGTCTCCTCGGCGGTGACCTCCGGGAAGATGTTGTTGAGAACCTCCAACTCATGGGCGGCGAGCTCTTGCCACTCACTGCGTGGCTTCATGAGCCGGAGGATGTAGTCCTTGTGGGTGATGAAGAGGACCTTGCTTTCGGTTTCGACGATCTTGAGATATCCCTTCACCGCGAGATCAATGAGTGTCGATGTGATATCGCGGGCCTCGATGTCATCGGTTAACAGGGTGCCGGCTTCGGCAGGGGTGAGGCCCTTGGGCGGTTCATACATGGGAGCGACGGAGAGACCGGAATCAGGATCGCGCCCCTTCCAGAACCAGAGACTGAACATGACGGCGAATGCCCATACGGGCAGGAATGCTCCTGGATTACCGCCTAAGAACCAGCCGAGACGAGCGAGGGCGGAAGGCTCCCTGAGGACTCCCTTCGGTATCCATAAGTCGATCGTGAGGCCGCTACGCGGGGGAAGTGGTTGGGAGGTCTGGAAAGTGACGTTGCTTCCGTCGATGCTGGTTGAGGCTTCTTGTTCGCGAGCGCCGAACCTACCGGTAAACGCCTGGGCCTTGAATCGAGATACGGCGGTTCCCGGCAAAGCAACGAATGCGGAGGCTTCTTCGGTGGAGACCTTGGAGTCGAGACCGGTGACATTCCAGTAGAACTCGTCGTGGTCCTTGAAAAACCGAATGGCATTGGGGGAGCGGTAGCGAATGTGTACGGTGCGCTCCGTGTCGGTGCCAGCGACGTAAATCTTGAGGACGAGGAATGCGTGATGGTCGCCACCAGCTACCCGCTCGGCGCGGGTGCTCTGCTCGAACTTAAGTTTCTCGCCGCTCTCGTCAGTGACTGAGTCCACGCTTAGATAGAGCTTGTAGGCGGTGCCGTCCGGACCGGGATATTCGACGGGAATCTCGCGCACGATTCCGTGGTAATCCCCGGTGAAGGAAGGATGGATTTCTTCTTCGATCAGGACGGTTCCGTCATCCGCGACGGTGTAGCGGGCGTCAAAGCGCGAGATCTTCCAAGAGCGGGCAAACGATGGAGCCGCCAGCAGAAGCAGGACGCCCAGCAAGAAACCCCAGCGCAGGCGACTGGGGTTCAGAAGATTCGACGATGGAGTTCGTTTCATGTTGATCCGAGTTAGAACTTCACGGTTGGCACGGCGCGCTCGGTGGGATCGGTGATCTCAAAGAACGACCGCTGCTGGAAATTGAACATACCCGCGATGATGTTTGTCGGGAACGATTGAATTTTTGTATTCAGGTCGCGGACCACGGCATTGTAGTAACGCCGCGAATTCTGCAAAGCGTCTTCCAGATCTGCGAGCGACTGCTGCAGAGATTGGAATTGCGCATTCGCCTTCAACTCAGGATATGCCTCGGCGACGGCAAGCAGGCCTCGAAGGGCCTGGGTGAGCTGACCTTCGGCTTGGGCGCGATCCTCGGTGGAAGTGGCGGCCATGGCGGCCGAGCGGTAACGAGCCACATTCTCAAACGTGCCCTTTTCGTGAGCAGCATAGCCTTTGACGGTTTCGACAAGATTCGGGACCAGGTCATGGCGCCGTTTCAGTTGAATGTCAATGTCAGACCACGCACTGTCTGCGCGGACCTTAAGCTGAACCAGACCGTTGTACATCCCGGCCAGGATCAGGCCTACTACGACCAGAATGGCAATCAACACAAGCAAGGGGATCATGCATATCCTCCATGGAGTTTCCCAAGCGCCACTCAATCATATCCTTCCGAAGGCAGAGAAGGAAGTGAGCTTAACCGGTGGCTCTACGCCGGTAAAGGCTGGTACAGAAGAAAGCAGAGGAGGCTAAATGAGCCGATGTGCGGGGAAGGAGCATCTACTCAATTAAAAGGGTGTACACGCCGGTATTCATATTTTCGTCGCGGACAATCGCGCAACATCAAGGAAAGCAAATGATCCACCCTTCACATCTTCAGTTCATGGCAAATCACGGCGCATTCTGGATATTTCTTGCGACGCTGGGTGAACGGCTTGGACTTCCTCTGTTTGTGACGCCGCTGCTGATTGCGGCTGGCGCATTAGCGGCATTAGGCAGGTTGCATTTCGGCATACTTGTGCTCATCACGACGGTCGCCTGCCTGGCGGGGGATACGGTGTGGTACGAATTGGGAAGGTGGAAAGGGAGCGCTCTATTCGGAGTGCTGTGCCGAATCTCTTTTCAACCGGATTCCTGTGTCCGGCGCTCGCAAATGGCGATGGAAAAACACACAGGACTCTCCCTGCTCTGGGCAAAGTGGATTCCCGGCGTCGCCCATCTGGCGGTTCCATTAGCCGGTGCTGCTCGCGTGCCGCGGGGACGCTTTCATCTCTACAACTCCCTTGGTTCGGTGCTCTGGCTGGTCGCGCTGCTCGCGGGCGGTTTTCTCTCCATGAGGACCATCGACTGGTTGGGTCTGTTTGTAATTACGGCACAGTGGGCGGTGGGGCTAGCCATTGTAGTTTCCCTAGTGCTGGCGGGGCAAAGCTATTGGCGCCGAAAGAGCTTCCTGAAGTCGCTGCGGCTTGCGCGCATTTCTCCGCAGGAGCTTCACCGGCAGATCGAAGATGGCGAGGATCCAGTTATCGTGGACCTGCGGCATCCGCTCGACTTCCTTGTCGCGCCGCGTACACTTCCAAACGCGCTCAGGATGAACCCGGACGAGATTGCCGAGCAATGGAGAAAACTACCTTCGGACCGTGACATCGTCGTCTATTGCACGTGCCCGAATGAAGCGACCGCTGTGAAGGTCGCCGGAGAATTGCAGAAACTCGGAGTATTCAGGGTAAGGCCTCTGGCAGGCGGACTCGCGGGGTGGGAGCAACTTGGATATTCTGTGGACCAGTATTTCGGCGATGACGGACAGCCTATGATGATGCTCAAAACCACATGACCAGCTGGCGAGCCAGAATTATAGGCAAGAAAATCCGTTAAAGCAGTAAAGAAGCCTGACGAATTGTGTGAGATTTCCCGGTACACTAGGTAACTGTGGGGGACGCAGCTCTTGCGCGAGGGCGACTGCTCTCGCGCGATGCGGGTAGCGTCCCTTTCGCTGTGCCGACGGAAATCCATAGGAGAATGCGGGCCGATGTTCTTGCCGACAGAGACAACCCTACTCGCCCGCCACGGCGTGCTATGGATGTTCCTTGTGACGCTGGGGGAACGGCTCGGCTTGCCAGTGTTCATTTCCCCACTGTTGCTGGCTGCTGGCGCGATGGTAGCGGTCAATCCGATGCAATTCTGGTTGGTACTCTTCGCTACTGCAGTTCCCTGTCTTCTGGGGGATGCCATGTGGTACGAATTGGGACGCTGGCAGGGCCGCAGAGTGATTGCCGCAATGTGCCGGATCTCATTTGTGCCTGATTCTTTGGAACAAAAAGCCTACGATGGGCTGGATCGCTTCAAAGGCACCTCCCTGCTTTATGCCAAGTGGATTCCGGGGATTGCGCATCTGGCTCCGCCCGTAGCTGGTGCCGCGCGGTTACCTCGTTTGCGCTTTCACATTTACAACGGCATAGGATCGCTGCTCTGGATCCTGACGATGTTGATTGCTGGCGTGGTCTCAATGCGTACTTTTGACTGGCTGGACGTCTTTGCGCGATCCGCCCGGTGGTCAGTCAGCTTCGTGGTAGCCTGCTCGATCCTGATGGGTGCATATAGCTGGTGGCGGCGAAAACAGTCGAGAGCCCGAAGAGCTGCCGCACAAATTGCGACAACAACGGCGGAGTTGGGTACCTCGGTTCAAGACTAGATCCATTTGATTTTTTGCCAACACACGCAAAGATGGCCCCGGGGTCACAGGCTCCCAGGGCCAGAGGGCTGCTTTGCACTATTTCAGGATGGCGGCAAGGTCCTGCTCAGGGCTGGTGATCGCCATCAGGTTGTAGTTCTTCTGCAGGAGACCCAGAACCGCTGGCGAGATGAACGCCGGCAACGACGGCCCAATGCGGATGTTCTTAATGCCGAGGTGCAGCAGGGTGAGCAGGATTGCGACTGCCTTCTGTTCATACCAGGAGAGGACTAACGAGAGCGGCAGATCGTTGACTCCGCAATCGAACGCGCCGGCAAGCGCCACGGCAATTTGAATGGCTGAGTAAGTGTCGTTGCACTGGCCGATGTCAAGAAGGCGCGGGATTCCCCCAATGTCGCCGAATTCGAGCTTATTGAAGCGGTACTTGCCGCAAGCGAGCGTAAGGATGACGCAGTCATCCGGTACTGATTCTGCGAGTCGCGTGTAGTAGTCCCGTCCGCTGCGCGCTCCATCACAGCCGCCGATGAGAAAGAAATGGCGGATCTTTCGCGCCTTTACGGCGCTCACGATCTGGTCTGCGACTCCGAGGACGGCATGATGACCGAAGCCAGTGAGGATCGTCTCGTCCGAGCCGCTCGCTTCAAAACCTGGTGCGGCGAGCGCAGCCGCGATGACGGGTGAAAAGTCATGTCGGGAAACATGGACCAATCCCGGCCATGCGACCGCACCGCATGTGAAGATGCGGTCACCATAACTGTTCTTCGGCTGCTGGATGCAGTTTGACGTCATAAGAATCGAGCCCGGGAACGCGGCAAATTCCTCGGCTTGGTCCTGCCATGCCCCGCCGTAATTACCCACAAGATGAGCGTTGGCTTTGAGCTTGGGATATCCATGGGCAGGCAGCATCTCACCGTGGGTGTAGATCTTGATGCCCGTTCCCTTGGTTTGCTCGAGGAGCGCAGCTAAGTCGGCGAGATCGTGTCCACTGACGAGGATCGCTTTTCCAGCCACCGGGTGGAGCCGAACAGGCGTGGGAACGGGATGGCCAAACGCATCAGTATTGGCCTTGTCGAGAAGCTGCATCACGCGCAGGTTGAGTTCGCCGACCTTCAGCGCATATCCGAGCAGATCTTCCATGGAAGGCTCAGCCGTGGTGAGGAAATCGAGGATTTCGTGAATCGTGGCGTGAACGCCGGCGTCATAGCCGCCGAGTTGGCGCGCATGTTCGGCGTAGGCGGCTACGCCTTTGATGCCGTAAAGGATCAATTCCTGCAGGTTCGCAACCTCGCCGCCGTTTTCCAGACGTGCTGCTGGAATGCTGAATGTGCGCCCCTGTGCGATCAATCCGTCAAGTCCGGATGCTGGCTGAAATTTGCTTGCGCCGTTGAAACGTTCAGGCTGAAGTCCCTTGGCGGCAATTGCGCCCGTATAAAGCTCGCGGGCGCGGTCGCGAGTCTCTGCTGCTTCTGCCACTAGCGATCCCACTCGCACGGGATCAAAATTCACATTTGTGAGCGTGGCAAACAGTGCTTCTACAACGAATTCATCCACATGCTGGTCTTGGATGCCGAGCTTAGCCGCGCGATGGGCAAACATGGAAATGCCCTTCAGGGCGTGCACCAGTAGATCTTGCAGTGTTGCTGTATTGTCGTCTTTGCCGCAGACGCCGATCTGCGAGCAGCCCTGGCCTTTTGCGGTTTGTTCACATTGGTAACAGAACATTCGGATAGCGCTCCCTTGGTTGGATTACACAAGCAAGGTTAGGACGGAGCTCTCCCTCAAGCAGCGACCAAAGTCACTGCGTCTGAATATTGAGTCGCCTGGGTGCGCTATCAGCCCCGCTTGCGGCGCAGGGCCAATCCGTTCTACGCTCGTAGGTCAAGCGAAACGAGCGCTCCGGCCGAGAGGCTGGAAGAGAGAGAGCACCTCCACAGAAGTCTGGACTTCTAGCGGAGGATGCGAGTACTGGTGCCGACCATGTTTCATGCAACGGACGATCTGCGGATCAAATGGACCAAGGTTGTTCTTCCCCCTGTTTTCCTCGAAGAGGAGTTGCCGATGACCGACGCAGCGTCGGCGACTGTATTCGACACGCGCAAAGCAATCTGCAACATACTGGCCGGCCGGGACAAACGCCTCATCGTAGTAGTCGGGCCCTGCTCAATTCACGACACAAAGGCGGCACGGGAATACGCATCACGACTGAAGGCGATCATGCCGGAAGTGTGCAATGAACTGCTGATCGTGATGCGCGTGTATTTCGAGAAACCCAGAACGACGATTGGCTGGAAAGGTCTCATCAACGATCCCTACTTGGATCAGTCCTATCGAATCAACGATGGGTTGCGCCTAGCGCGACACCTGCTGCTGGACTTAGCAGAAATGGGCGTACCTGCTGGGACTGAGTTCCTTGACATGGTTTCGCCACAGTACACGGCTGCTCTTGTGAGTTGGGGTGCGATCGGCGCGCGAACCACAGAGAGCCAGATTCATCGCCAACTGGTCTCAGGACTTTCCTGTCCAGTTGGATTTAAGAACGCAACCTCCGGCGATGTGCAGATTGCGATTGAGGCAATGCTCTCCGCTGCTCATCCGCATACCTTCCTTGGACACTCCAAGTACGGCCAGTCAGCAATCTTCGTGACGAATGGCAACCCTGATACCCACGTGATTCTCCGGGGCGGGAATAACACTGTGAACTTCGATGCAGAGGCAGTTGCGGCGGTGTGCGCTCAACTGGAAAAATCCAAGCAAACGCCTCAAGTGATGATTGATTGCAGCCACGCCAACAGCCAGAAGGACCACGGGAGGCAAGGCGCGGTGTGCCGCAACGTTGCAGCCCAGATTGCGGGAGGAGAGCAGAGGATCATCGGTGTGATGATTGAGAGCAACCTACTGGCCGGCGCGCAGAAGCTCGAATCAGGTCACCCGCTCGTCTATGGACAGAGCGTGACTGACGCCTGCATTGACTGGAATGAAACGCAGGACCTGCTCCGTGCACTTTCAGCGGCAGTGAACTCCGGGCGCTGAACAGGCGCGTCTTGGCTAAGTAGAATAGCTTAGTTTCGCAGCTCGGAATTGAGTAACATTGACTCCCTTAAGGTCCTGTTTTTTGTTGCGCACACGGCGCGTTGCGAGCCCGCGGGTTAAGGGAATCGTACAATCTTTCAACCCTATTAATTTCCGCGGACTTTCGACACTTCGAACAACCTAGCTTCTCCAGCAGGCGTCGGAACACTTGTGCTGGCTTGAGAGGCTTGTGTGCCCGGATGATGGCTGGGGCATAATCCACAACTGCGACTCCGAAATCAATCCGGGAGAGTGAGCACAAAGAGAAGCGGTCACGGAACATCAGGGATGTTTCGGCTCAGCACGCAGGCTCGCTTCGTACTGCAAGTAGAGAGAATACAACCGCCGAATGCGGTTGAGAGGGCGGAGCTACATTCAGGCGACACTGCATGACGGGCGAAATTGCACTTCCTGGAACCAGCAATGATCGGGCTAGATGGTACGCGGCATACACTATTCCAAGGCACGAAAAGGCCGTGGCGCGTTATCTCGCCAGCCGTGATGTTGAGAATTTCTTAGCAGTGTATGAGAGTGCGCGGAACTGGAATGGCCGCCGCGTTAAGGTACAGTTACCGCTCTTCCCGGGGTATGTATTCGTGCGCATGCATGCAGCAGATCGAATGCGAGTGCTGGAAGCACCGGGGGTACTCTGCATCGTTGGATCACGCGGGCAGCTCGCCAATCTCGCTGATGAAGAGGTCGATGCCATCCGCCAGGTGATGTTGAACCGCAAGTCGTATCCGCATCCATTTCTCACCAGTGGCAAACGCGTCCGCATTGCGTCCGGACCGTTGCGTGGGCTGGAGGGCGTGGTAAGGAAGCAGACTCGACAATTGCGTATGGTAGTGACGGTGGAAAGCATCATGCGATCATTCGAAGTTGAATTGGAAGCCGCCGATCTAGAACTCTCGGTGGTGCAGCCTGGTGTTGCCGCAACAAGGTAAAGTGACTTGTCATCCCCCCTTCTGAACTTCTACGCACTCCGCGAACAGCCTTTTGGGCCGTCCCCTGACCCGAGGTTCATTTACGGCACCAGCAGCCACCGCCGAGCTGCGGAGTTGTTGCGCTTCGGTGTCGAGAATCAATTGGGATTCTCAACGCTGGTCGCGGAGCCGGGTCTGGGGAAGACCACCCTCTTATTCGAGCTTCTTGAGAGTTATCAGAATTTGGCGAACGCTGCGTTTGTCTTCAGCACTCAGGGAAGCGGGGTTGAATTGCTGAGGCATATCCTGCTCGAGCTTAGAGTTCCTGATGTAGAGTTCGAAACGGACACCATACGGTTACATAAGTGTTTTACGGAGCTGGTCGCCTCTCGCGCTAAGGCACGACCGATACTGATCGTCGTTGACGAGTCCCAAAACCTATCGGACGAAGCACTTGAAGCTCTGCGATTGCTTTCCGATTTCGAGACTCCTGGTCGAAAACTTATCCATATAGTGCTTGCCGGTCAGACGCAACTGGCAGAGAAGCTGCAACGGCCCGTGCTCCAGCAGTTAGCTCAGCGCATTATGACCTTTGCGTCGTTGGAGAGAATGACTGCACAGGACACGTCGGGTTACATTCTTCACCGCCTGAGTGTGGCGGGATGCCAAGCGCGAGTGTTCTCCCCGAGTGCCCTGGCAGAGATTGCTGCTGAGAGTAAGGGGACGCCGCGGCTGGTAAATCGAATCTGTGTCAATGCGATGCAGGCCGGATATGAACGGGGTTTAAGCCAAATTGGCGCAGCTCTCATTCGCGAGGTTGCTTGCAATCTAGACGTTGGCAGGGAGTTGGAACGCGCATCCATAGCCATCCCTGCTGTCCAAAAAGATGTAGGGCATGCGCGGGCAACCGTGAGATGTGCCGCTGCTGCAAACGGGCTTAGCCCATTGACTCCGAACAGGGACCCCATAGGCGCCAAACATTTTGCTCCACTTCACTCTCCCTTACCGCAGACGCGGGCTATACGCGAGTTCGCAATTCCTAAGGCTGTAAAGCCGGAAGAGCGGTTGGTCCATGGGGCTGGCGCTCGTCGCAAGAAGATGATTCCACTATTCGCTGGGGTGGCGTCCATTGTTCTTGCAGGCGGATTCGCTTTACGCACCTTCTTAATCTCGGAAGCGTCGCGGGGCAATAGCAGCCCAGACCGGGGCACACAGACTAAAACCACGTTGAACAGAGGCGAGACAGATAAGGGTGCCAGTTCCACAGCGGGTCCCTCCTCCATCGCAGCTAAAACACGGGAGACGCGAACAGATCCAGAGCGTATGACCGCCGCACCGGGAGGAGCCACCCCAAAGCAGAGGCAGACGTCGAGCGACGTCACCGACAGCACGCCGGGCGAGAGTTCAGCGGACGAAGTGACGATCCTGCCTGCTTCGAACAAAACAATGTCTGTGGTCCAAGCCGAAAAGGCGGAGGCATTCGCTGTGCCTCCACCATTGCCCGAGCGGCCTGAAGATGTGGTGGGCGGAGAAAGAGCGGTTCTCTCTGACGCGCTCGTTGCGCTCCACCCGCAGAGTCCAACTCTCGCGACGCCGACTCATCAAACTCGGATCGGGAGGGCTGTGCGAGTGGTGAATCCCACCTATCCGGAACTTGCCAGGGATGCCGGAATTCGCGGTGATGTTCAGCTAATGGTTCGCGTTTCCCCTAAGGGCGATGTTCAGGATATCCGAGTCGTGAGAGGCAATCCATTGCTCGCAAGGGAGGCAAAGCGAGCAGTGCAACAATGGCGATATCAGCCATCCTATGTGAACGGAATTGCCGTACCAATTGATATTCCTGTAACTCTACGATTCCAAGATCCGCAGGCTCTTACGGATCGGTCTGAACGGTAAAAAGAAAATACGCTGCACCCAGGTCTTCACGATGCTTCACTATCGAAGAGTACTCATCCTTGCAGTCCAAACAGTGTTGATTATTGGCACTTACTACGTAAGCTTCCTCCTTCGACTCGACTTCACTCTGGATGACAACATGCGCGCGATCTTTGGGCGCACTCTGGGTGTGGTATTGGCGATGCGGCTCATAATGATGTGGCGACATGGTCTGCTTCGGGGATGGTGGAGGTACGTTGGACTGAGTGACCTTCGTGGGATAGCACAAGCCTGCGTGACAAGTTCGATTCTGATCTACCTCGCCATCACTTTTGTGATTCGCCCTGATGGGTACCCCCGTTCGGTTTTCGCAATCGACCTTGTGCTCACGTTTCTTGCAACTGTGGGGGCGCGCTTGATTGTGAGAAGCTACACAGAAAATCTAAAGAGCTGCATCGCGCAACGTAACACCCTGATCGCAGGTGCCGGACGAGCGGGCACGGAGATTGCCCGCCACCTGAAGCAGAACCCTGACCTTGACTACTTTCCGATCGGGTTCGTTGACGATGATCCGTCAAAGAGCGGAATCAGAATTCATGGCATCCCGGTGCGAGGCACGATTAACTCTATTCCGGAACTCATCCAGCGCTTCAACGTGAACTGCGTTCTTCTTGCCATCCCTTCAGCCGGTGGAAGGATGGTCGATCAGGTAGTGGGGCTGTGCCGCGCTGCAAACGTGGAGTTCAAAATAGTTCAATCGGCCGGCGCTCGCCTACATACCGCTTCCAATGCGCCTAAGATGCGGGACGTTCGGATCGAAGACCTGCTCAACAGGGCACCTGTGCGGCTCGAAGTGGAACAAATCAGTCGCAAATTCCAAGATAAAGTCCTACTGGTGACGGGGGGGGGCGGATCTATCGGCTCTGAACTCTGCAGGCAGCTTGCGCATTTCAAGCCTAGGCGCCTGGTAATCTTCGAACGCTCTGAAAGCGCTCTGTTCGATATTACCCACGAATTGAATACCACATTTCCCGACCTTGAATGCAAACCAGTGGTCGGAGATATTCTCGACGTCGGGGCACTTCGCGATACCTTCGCGATGCAGCGCCCAAGCTCAGTCTTTCACGCCGCGGCCTACAAGCACGTACCCATGATGGAGCTGCATTGTTTCCAGGCCGTAACCAACAACGTGTTTGGGACCTACAATGTGGCACTGATGGCTAGGCAGTTCGCGGTAGATGACTTTGTCCTCATCTCAACAGACAAAGCTGTAAAGCCCGCCAACATCATGGGAGCGACCAAGCGCATTGCGGAACTGATTATGCTTGGTTTGCAACAACAGCGAACGCGGTTTGTGGCTGTGCGGTTCGGAAACGTCCTAGGCTCCACCGGAAGTGCGATTCCTATCTTCGAACGTCAGATTGCAAGGGGAGGACCGGTCAGCATTACGCATCCGGAGGTAACTCGGTATTTTATGACAATTCCGGAAGCTTCGCAGTTGGTGCTGCAGGCTTCCACCATGGGGCATGGGGGCGAAATCTTCGTGCTGAAGATGGGTGATCCGGTTCGAGTTCTCGATTTGGCGGAGAAACTGATTCGGTTGTCAGGTTTCGAGCCACATAAAGACATCAAGATTCAGGTTACAGGCCTGAGGCCGGGCGAGAAACTCCGTGAAGAGCTACAGTTTGAGGATGAAGGGCTACTGCCGACTGATCATGAGAAGGTGTGCGTTCTCAGCGGCGGCCGGGTTGATTTTCGGGAAGTCAGAGTCTGGCTCGATGAGCTTTCACGGATCATCGCAGACAAAAACGTAAATGCCCTCATCTCAAAAATTCAGCAGATCATCCCAGAGTATCAGCCCAGCCCGGAAATATTGGCATTGTGCGAAGTGGACCGCCACGATCTTGTCAGCCGCTACCGAACTGCAGGCCGCGATTACCTCGCTGCCGATGCAGCTTGACCAACTCCAAGCAGCTTGACCAGTCCCCAATCGATACAGCCCCACACCACCTCCGTAAGCGGCAAGCAAAGTACTAACATTCATGAGCAGACACTTCGATCTATTTCGTGACACTCAGCCCGTCCCTACTCACCGTGACGAATATCCGGGAAGTCCAGCAGTGCCCGGTGATCGAAGACAGACGATTGAGATTCAAGCCGAACCTCAGCCAAACCCCGCATGGAGGAGGGCAATTGATGCCCTGCGCCATCATTGGAAGCTTTCCGTTCTGTTCACTACATGCGTGATTGCCGCCTCTGTCGCGATGAGCTTGATCGCGAAATCGGTTTACGAGCCCACGGCTGCCCTCCAGATCGATCCGCCCGGCACAGAGGCATTTTCGTTGCAAGGGAACAACAATGCCGACAACTCTGCTGAGTATGTCGGAACGCAGGTCAAGAACCTTCAAGGCGGGCCACTGGCGCTCGCCGTGGTTCGGAGTTTGAGGTTGGATCGTAAACCGGACTTCGCTGGGAAACTGGCAGGAGGATCCGATGAGGCGGGAACAAGCCACCCCGATGGGAAAACGGACCTGCCAGCCTCACCTGCGGAGAAGGTTGCCGAAGCGCAGCTGCGGGCGCGCACGCAGGTCATGAGGGACTCGTCGAGCCGCCTTGTCTACGTCACCGTGGGTGCACATGATCCCGTGCTTGCAGCGCAGGTAACAAACAAACTCACGGAATTGTTCATTGCCCGGGAGTATAAGGCAAGGCATGACGCCGTGATGCAGTCGTCGGAATGGCTGGGACGTCAACTAGATGACATTCGGGGACGCATGGAACAATCGAACAGAACCCTTGCCGAATTTCAGAAATCAACAGGCATCGCGCCTTTGGGAGGGACACAGGGTACGGATACCTTCTCTGACCGAATGGTTGAGCTGAATAGACAGCTGATGACAGCGCAAGGTGATCGGATTCAACTGGAGGCGTACCTCAAGAGGTTCGATGGGGGCGCGGCCAGTTCACTCCCTCAAATTAGCGGCAGTCCGGTGGTTCAGCAGCTTACGGAAAAGCTAGCCGAAGTGCGGGCCGAGCTCACGAACAATTTAGCGATCTACGGCAGAAATCATCCACTCGCGAAGAAACTTCAAAATCAAGCGGATGAACTGCAGAAGCAACTTGACGCGCAGCGCTCGGCAATTCTCGCGGACCTGCGGACAAGCTACAGTGCCTCACGCAAGCGTGAAAGCATGGTGCAAGCCCAGGTACAGGACGCAAGCAAACAGCTGATGTTAGTCGGGCAATACGCTGAATTGAAGAAGGAAGCCGACGCGAATGCGGCGCTGTATAACAGCCTATTCGCAAAGATCAAAGAGGCTGGTATCGCAGCGGAATCGAAGTCAAGTGGAATTCGGGTGGTTGAACCAGCTCCAGTGCTCGACTCGCCTACGCGTCCACACCGGTTGCGCAATATCGCTGCTGGGGTGTTCGTCGGAATCTTTGGCGGTATCCTGCTGGCCCTGCTGTTAGAAAGTGTGAACCGAACCGTGCGGACGGCACTCGATGTAAGAAAGTTATTTGGCCCTGTTCCACTCTCCCTGGTGCCAGTGATTGGCGTTGGTGAAAGGACCGTTCCCAATCGTTCCGGTCCCTTCATTGCCAGAAAAAGTGCTAAAAGACACAATGCGTCTCTATTTCTTCTTGACCGGCCGCAGTCTCCTGAAGCCGAAGCACTGCGCAGCCTCTATACATCAGTGCGTCTAGCCCTGCATGGATTCTCCCGCGAAGTACTTTTGGTAGCCTCAGCCCATCCCGGAGAGGGCAAGACCACAATGTCTGTCAACCTCGCCGTCGTGCTCGCAGAGCGCGGGCGCACGTGCATTGTGGACGCCGACCTGCGGAGGGAAGGTGTGGCCCCTGCTTTTGGTATCCATATTCCAATCGGTGTTGGAGAGGTGCTGCGTGGAGTTGCGACTCTGGAGGAAGCGTTGGCTCAATCTGGAATTCCAAATCTTTACGTGCTCGGAACCGGCCGGGTTTCTGCCGACGAGCCGGCAAGGCTCATCTCCTCGGATGCGATGGGGCAACTTATCCGGGAACTCCGAGCTCGCTTCGACTTCGTGCTCATAGACTCACCCCCTGTTCTCCCATACTCAGATTCGCTCGTGCTGTCGTCGCTAGCAGACGGAGTTCTACTGATTGGGCGCTCCGGGGTCACACGCCGCGATGCAATGATGCGTGCCATGGAACTGTTGCAGGGAGTTCGCGGCGCCCCCGTGCTTCAGGTTGTTCTGAATGCAGCCCAGCAAGAGGGAATCGATTACGGATATTACCAAGACAAAGAACCACGAAAGACAGCCTGAGTATGAGTAATTGAACTGATAGCTGTAAAAGAAAGGACCTCATGGAAACTAATGCCAGAGTTGGGAGCGCACCACCCCAGTACGTACCGTCGGGCCAGATGCAGTTTCCGTTCCTCGACCTGAAGGCCCAGCATTCCCGTATCCGCCACGATGTGCTCGCGGCGGTTGAGAAGGTACTGGATGACCAACACTTCATTCTCGGACCAGAAGTTGAACAACTGGAATCGGAAATCGCGCCACTGACAGGCACCCGCTTTGCCATCGGATGTGCATCTGGGTCCGATGCATTGGTCTTAGCACTGATGGCTTTGGGGATCGGCCCCGGAGATGAAGTGGTGACTACTCCTTTCACATTCGGAGCGACAGCCGGCGCCATAGCTCGTGTGGGCGCCCGTCCGGTGTTCGTTGATATTGAAACCGAGACCTACAACATCGATCCTGACTTGCTGCCGCAGGCTGTCACCTCGCGTACGCGTGCAGTCATGCCGGTCCATCTATTTGGGCAGGCGGCGGAGATGGCTGCCATACGCAAGACTGCTGATGATTTCGGCATTCCGGTGATCGAGGACGCAGCGCAGGCCATAGGCGCGCGTTATGCAGGCAAGGCGGTAGGTAGCCTGGGAGAGATTGCTTGCTTCAGCTTCTTCCCCTCAAAGAACTTGGGGTGCGCCGGAGATGGAGGAATGCTGACGACCAATGACCAGGCCCTAGCGGACAAACTCAGAGCTCTACGAGTGCACGGATGCAGGAAGAAATACCAATATGACCTGATCGGAATGAACAGCCGGCTTGACGCATTGCAAGCTGCAATCCTGCGTGTCAAGTTGAGGCACCTTGGCGAATGGACGGCTGAGCGACAGCGGAATGCAGAACGCTATCGGGGCTTGTTCCATGAATTCGATTTGGACTCCAAAGTGGACCTTCCGTGCGCTCGCGAGAACCGAACCCACGTATACAACCAGTTTGTCATCCAAACAGCGGTTCGAGACGAACTGCGCGAATATCTGCAAAGGCGCGGGATCCCGACAGAGATCTATTACCCGACGCCGCTCCACACGGAGTCAGCGTACAGATTCCTGGGTTACGGGGCAGGGGATTTCCCGCAGGCTGAAGCGGCTGCCAGCCGGACACTGGCTTTGCCTATCTTTGCCGAGTTGACTGACGCGCAGCAGTTTGCTGTCGTCGCGGCAATTTCAGAATTCTTTAGGGAACAGAGGTGAGCGCAATCAATATGGACTATGCAAGCTACAAAGTCGCAGTCGTCGGCTCAGGATATTGGGGAAAGAACCTGGTGCGTAATTTTCACGAGTTGGGGGCGCTCCTCTGCGTGTGTGATTCACGAGGGGAAGCGCTTGCGGATGCCCATTCCAGGTACGGAGTAAAGACCACTTCCGAATTGGATGATGTCTTGGCTGACCCATGGACGAAGGGCGTTGTGATTGCGGCACCCGCCTCCCAGCATTATGCGCTAGCGTGCCGCTGCCTTCTTGCAGGCAAGGACGTCTACGTGGAGAAGCCGCTGGCCCTCCACGCTGATGAGGGCAGAAAGCTGGTCGAACTCGCCAACCGGAAGGGTCGTGTTCTGATGGTGGGACACATTCTCGAGTATCATCCAGCGATTCTTGAGCTCAAGCGTCTGGTGAGTAACGGCGATCTTGGAAAGATTCAGTACATTTATTCATCCAGACTGAATCTCGGTAAACTGCGGACTGAAGAAAATATCCTCTGGAGCTTCGCCCCTCACGATATCTCGGCAATTCTGTTCTTGCTAGGGGAGATGCCGACGCGAATCGCGGCCCATGGTGGCAGCTATCTCAATCACAATGTGGACACCACTCTGACCACGTGCGAATTCCCAAGCGGTGTCGAAGCCCATTTCTTTGTGAGTTGGCTCCATCCATTTAAGGAGCAGAAACTCGTTGTGGTGGGCAGCAAGAAAATGGCGGTCTTCGATGATGTGGAGAAAGAACGCAAACTGGTTCTTTACTCTCATCGCATTGACTGGTTGAACCGCGTTCCCGTTGCGCACAAAGATGATGGCCAAGTTGTTGCGCTGGAGAATATTGAGCCGCTCCGTGCCGAGTGCAGGCATTTTCTCGACTGCGGAGTGGCCAGAACGATGCCGCGGACAAACGGGGAAAGCGCTGTTCGGGTGCTTGAGGTGCTTGAAGGTTGCGAAGAGTCGCTGAAGCGGCACGGTAGTCCGATAGAGGTTAGCCAGGGAACTCCGAACTATTTCGCACATCCAACTGCTGTCATCGACTCCGGTTGCGATATAGGCGAGGGAACGAAGGTCTGGCACTTCTCTCATATCATGAGCGGTGCAAAAGTCGGCGCCAACTGCAACCTTGGCCAGAACGTTGTGATCAGCCCGGAAGTTGAGATTGGAAACAACGTCAAAATTCAAAATAACGTCTCGGTCTATACCGGTGTCATCCTTGAAGACGACGTGTTCTGCGGACCCTCAATGGTGTTTACAAACGTGATCAACCCACGAAGCCACGTTCTGAGGCGGACAGAATACAAGTCAACGGTGGTTCGGCAGGGCGCGACGATTGGGGCAAATGCGACCATCGTTTGCGGGGTAACCTTGGGACGCTACTCATTCATTGGTGCGGGCAGTACGGTGACAGCCGATGTGCCAGACTATGCTCTCATGGTGGGAACCCCTGCTCGACGATTAGGGTGGATGTGTTATTGCGGCGTCCGACTCGAAAACAGCGCACGCCCGAATTGTGGGAGCTGCGGCCGCAGCTATGAGATCGCAGCGGGCGTATGCCGCGCGGCCGTCGACCGTCCAGATGAAGAGCCAGAGCTGACTCAGGCGGCATAGACCGAGGAGAGATACCAAAAGTGGGTAGCTGGACTGTACCTTTTGCCCTCGACCGGCCCGGTATTTATCGGCGTTTCGGGAAACGATGTCTCGACTTCGTGGTCGCTTTGCTCGGAGCCATCGCACTGTCGCCCGTGCTGGCAGTTGTTGCTCTGCTCGTGCGTTTGGATTCGAGAGGCCCAGTCCTATATCGCGGCTGGCGCGCGGGTCACATGGGAAGACCCTTCCGGATTATGAAATTCCGGACCATGGTCCCTGACGCGGAGCAACTTGGAGGATCAGAGACCCCGGACGATGATCCTCGAATCACAAGAGTGGGCGTATACCTTCGCCGTTTCAAACTCGACGAACTGCCTCAGCTCTTCAATGTTGTGCTTGGCGAAATGAGCCTTGTCGGGCCGCGCCCAGAGGTATTGGCCGAGGTTGAGGCATACACCTCACGCGAGCGTACTCTGCTTGTGGTTCGGCCAGGAATCACGGACTGGGCATCCATCAAATTTCACCATGAAGGTCGGCTCATGCTGGGGAGCGATGACCCACATCGCGTGTATCACGAAGTGATTCGCCCGGAAAAGGTTCGCCTGGGAATCGCCTATGTGGAGCAGTGCAGTTTCAGGGTTGATTGCGGCATAATCTTGCGCACATTGGTGGCAATCTTTGAGTAGTCATCCGAGCAGTGTATCGATTGGTGCTGAAGCCCTCGCGCTATTTGGGGGGACACCTGTGCGGACTCGTCCGCTGCCGACTTGGCCAGAATTTCGCGAGAGCGAAATCGAAGCAGCCACCCGGGTGCTCAAGAGCGGCAAGGTTAATTACTGGACAGGTCAGGAGGGACGCCTGTTCGAGGAGGAGTTCTCCTCGTTTCTGGGTGTTCGTCACGCAGTGGCTCTGGCGAATGGCACCGTGGCGCTGGAGGCGGCGCTGGTTGGGATTGGAATTGGGACTGGGGACGAGGTAGTTGTCCCTAGTCGCACATTCATTGCTTCAGCAAGCTGCGTGGTCATGCGCGGAGCGACCCCGGTCATAGCCGACGTTGCCCCTGATAGCCAAACACTAACGGCTGAGTCAATCCGCAGCGTACTTACGGAGCGTACCCGGGCGATCATCTGTGTCCACCTCGCCGGATGGCCTTGTGAGATGAGCGAGATACTGCGCCTCGCTGAAGAATACGGCCTAAGAGTCATCGAAGATTGTGCCCAGAGTCTGGGAGCTCGGTACGCAGGGAAAATGGCAGGAAGCCTTGGGGACGCCGCTGCGTTCTCCTTCTGCCAGGACAAGATCCTCACCACATGCGGCGAAGGTGGGATGCTTGTGACCAACGACAGCGAAATTTACGAACGAGCCTGGAGCATGAAAGACCATGGAAAGAGCCGCGCGTTGGCCCAGGCAGAGACCGCGGGGCACGAATTCCGATGGCTCCATGATTCATTCGGTACTAACTGGCGAATGACGGAAATTCAAGCAGCTGTTGGCAGAGCGAAACTTCGGGATTTGCACTTGTCCCTCAGCAAGCGTCGGCGCAACGCCGAAGACCTTGCGCAGCGGCTCTGCATAGTACCGTCACTACGAGTGCCACTTCCACCGTCCAGCATTGAACACGCTTTCTACAAATTCTATGTATTCATTCGGCCCGAGTTCCTCGCTCCCGGGTGGACTCGTGACGCCGTGATCTCGGCAATCTGTGCCGAAGGAATACCCTGCTTCCAGGGAAGTTGCGGTGAAATCTACCTTGAGAAGGCGTTCGCCAACGCCCGGCCCTCAGTGCCCTTGAAGAATGCGCGCACGCTCTCGCAGACGAGCTTGATGTTCCTTGTGCATCCTACACTCGACAGCTCAGACATGCTTGATGTCTCTGCCGCTGTGGAGAAGGTAATGTCGGTTGCTTCCCGCGAAGCAATACAGGTTCCTGCCGCATGATCGCCAATTCAGCAGATGCCGGGGTGTCTTCGGTTAAACCGCTCGTGTCGGTGATCGTAGCCTGCTACAACGAACAGCGGTTCATCGCTCGCTGCCTGGATTCGATTCTGTTCGGAAGTTACCCACTGGAGTGCCTTGAAGTGCTTGTGGTCGATGGGATGAGTACCGATGAAACAAGGCAAATCGTGCGACAGTTTGCGAACCGGCACAGTGCTGTGAAGCTGCTCGACAACCCGCGCCGAATCACCCCTGTCGGGTTCAATATAGGAGTACGCGCCGCCCGCGGAGAGCTGATCATGATCATGAGCGCGCATGCAGCCTACGATCGTTACGCGATTGAAAGATGCGTCCAGTATTCGCAGAGGTTCAATGCAGAAAATGTGGGTGGAGTGTGCGTTACCGAACCGCGCGGAGACGGCATGCTTGCCGATGCGATCGTAGCTGCATTGTCGCACCCCTTTGGCGTGGGTGGGTCTGCTTTTCGCACAGGGAATTGCCGGGAGCCTCGTTGGGCAGATACCGCTGCTTTTGGGTGCTACCGGCGAGATGTTTTCGAACGCATCGGGCTATGGAACGAGCAACTCGTCTTCAGCCAGGACATCGAATTCAACCTTCGATTGAAGCAGGCTGGCGGCCACACCCTCCTTGTACGCGACATTGTTGTACGGTACCAAGCGCGAACCGATCTTCGAACGTTCGTGCCGCACAATTTTCGCAATGGGTACTGGGCGATCATGCCGTTTGCCTATAGCGATGTTATGCCGGTGGGATGGCGGCATCTCGTTCCGATGGTATTCGTCGGAGTGATTGCGGCCTCTGCTGCCGCGGCAATTCGATTCCACTCGGCGCTGTGGGTGACTGCAGCCACGTTGGGGGCCTACCTGGCCCTCAGTTTTCTTGTAGCTTTACGCACTGCAATCAAGCAGCGGAATTGGAAGTTAGTGTTCGTGATGCCGCTCGTGTTTGGGCTTCTGCACGTGCCCTATGGATTGGGTTCGATGATGGCGGCTCTGAAGATTAGCTTCTCTAAGCGGTGCCACAGGCTCCTGCTGTTACCGCTTCAGCGGCGTACGGTTCAAAGGTATGGGGCTTGACGTCAGGTATGTATGAATTCGAACAGGTTCATGTTAAGGAATTCGAGTCACACACCATCCGGCAGCGGTTGCCGGAGCAGACAATCTTCCAATCGCCTCGTTGGATTTCGTTCCTTGTGGCTACTCAACGAGGGGAGCCGATGTGCCTGCTCGTATCTGAGCACGGCAGAGCTGTTGGTTATTTCACGGGGATGATTGTCACCCGCTTGGGGTTCCGGATATTGGGAAGTCCTTTTCCAGGGTGGTCAACGGGATACATGGGATTCAATCTCGCAGAAGGGGTGGAGCGAGGATGCGTCTTGCGAGAGTTCATTCGATTTGCGTTTCATGATCTCCGCTGCGTTCATACCGAAGTAATGGATCGCTCCCTTGTCTGGTCTGACATGGAGGGGTACATCTCTACATTTGGCGAGGAGAGGGGGTATGAGATTGACCTCCGGTGCCCGGAGAACCAGATTTTTAGCAGGATGACGCATCAGTGCCGCACCAATATTCGGAAGGCCAGCAGGTCGGGGGTAATCATTGAGGAGGCCGCAGATGCAGGTTTTGCGGACGAGTACTACGACCAGCTACTCGATGTGTTCAGCAAGCAGAAGATGATCCCGACCTACCCAAAATCCCGTGTCAAGGAACTGGTGCGAACCTTTGCAGGGCAGCCTGGAGTTGTATTGCTTCGCGCCCGGGACAGATCGGGGCTCTGCATTGCCTCTGCAATTCTGTTGTGTAAAGGTACGCTCGCTTATCTGTGGGGTGCAGCGAGCTACCGGCACTCGCAGTTTCTCCGACCCAATGAACTGCTGTACTGGACCGCGATCCAGCGCGCACGCGAACTCGGGATGAACGTCTTCGATATGGGAGGAGATGGAGAGTACAAGCGCAAGTACGGCGGAACTCCGATCTGCGTTCCGTGGTTGCGTGCTTCGCGGCATCCCTTTGTGGGCAGACTGCGAGAAATCGCAGCAGCGACGAACGAAGTGAAACTTCGTGCTGCGGCGATGTTTCGCGTAACCGACAGAGCCCGCAGGTTCCCCGACTCAGCACTGGATCGCGCGGCATAGCGCACACTGTGGAGCTCTTTCAATGGCGCCAAAACACATTCCAGTGCTAGTGCTTGGAGCTGCCGAGCATGGGAGTCTGGGCATAATTCGGTCTCTCGGACGCATGGGGGTGCCTGTCTATTGTATGGAAAGCTCCCCTCGCGGCCCTGCCTCCTATTCGCGTTTCTGCAAGCTCACATTCAATCTCAATTTGTCTGATATTTCAGAAGAGCTAATCATTGAGAAACTGTGTGAAATTGGGCAGTCATTTTCTACGCAAGTAATTCTGATTCCTACCTGGGACGAGATCGTACTCCTGTTAGAGAGAAATCAAGAGAAGCTGAGGCCCTACTATATATTTCCGGAACAGCCTCCGGGTGTGTTGCAGGTGCTCACGGACAAGTGGAAGATGACCTGCACAGCGAAAAGCCTTGGCATCCCGGTGCCGTTCACTGCAAAGCTGTCGTCCCTTGTGGAACTCGAGGAGTTCTCGAAGTCCGGTACGTTCCCATGTATCGTGAAGCGAAGTTTCGGCAATCAGCGGAACGGCGCACCAGGAGCTCTTATAGCCCACGATGCTGCCGAACTCCGGGCAGCCGTTCGTACATTGAGTGGCGCAAGTGAACCCAACTTAGTCGTACAGGAGTTCCTGGCGGGCGAGAATGCGTGGGTGTTCACTGGCTACTTCGACCGCGAATCGCAATGTGTCGTTGGATACACTGGGCGCAAGCTTCGCCAAACGCCGGCACATTTGGGAATGATGAGCCTCGGGGTCTGCGCGGACAATCCAGCCATTCAGGAATCTGCTCGAAGGCTGCTCTCCAATTTGAAGTTTACGGGCATTGTCGATATCGATTTCTGTTGGGACGCGCGGGACGAAAGCTACAAGATTCTCGACGTGAATCCTCGAGTAGGGGCTTCGTTCCGACTCTTCGTCGGAGGCAATGGTGTCGATGTGATTCGCGCGATGTACTTCGATGCCGCGGGAGAAGGAATCTCTTTTCAAGCCGCCCCAGAGGGGCGCAAGTGGATGGTGGAACGCGATTTCAAATCCGCCTTCGACCTTTGGCGCGAGGGCTCTCTCAGTGCTCATCAGTGGCTGCGCTCCCTCAGAAACGTGGACGAGTTCGGGTATTTCGCATGGGATGACCTCATCCCGATAGTGATGATCCTGCCATACATGCTGCGTCGCCGAAGGAAGGCCACACAAAGGAACACTGGACAAATCTCCACAGTCGAGCGTTGGGGGCGCTCGTCACTCTAGATGTGCGGGATATTTGGTGCAGTGCGTCTCTCGGGGACGTTCGATAACGCGGATCGGAAGAAGTTTCAACAGCTCACCGACTTGGTTCGTTACCGCGGACCAGATGACGGAGGAAGCCAGACCTGGAGTGTTGGAACCGGGGCAGTCGGGACCGAGAAATTTGACGCATTCCTCGGAAGCAGGCGGCTATCCATCATCGATCTCTCGGCCCTTGGCCACATGCCCATGACCAACGGTCGCGGCCGATGGATTGTGTATAACGGAGAGATATTCAACTACCTCGAGCTTCGACGAAGCTTGGAGCAGGAATATGGATACCGCTTCCGGAGTGGAACCGATACGGAGGTAATCCTCGCAGTTTACGAGCAGTATGGGGAGAAGGGCTTCGAACTCTTCAATGGAATGTGGGCTTTTGCAATCCTGGATCTCCCAAAGCGAAAGCTGATTCTCAGTCGGGATCGGTTCTCTATCAAACCGCTGCACATTTTGCACTGCGGTGATCAGGTCTATTTCGCGAGCGAGATTAAGCAGCTGATTCCCTTGCTATCAAAAAGAGTGCTCAACACTCCCGTGATGATGGCCTTCTTGAGCCAGGCGCTGCTCGACCACTCGGAAGAGACCTTCTTCGAAGGGATTCGCCGGGTGAAGGCATCAACCTGGTTGAGCATTTGTCTGCAATCCGGAAAGATTGCGGAACAAGTGTATTGGAAGATCCCGGAACCATCGGCGGCCAGTACTGGCGATGTGATGGATGAATTCAGGTCGATCCTGATTGACAGTGTGCGCCTGCGGTTGCGCAGTGACGTAAAGGTAGGAGTGCTGCTCAGCGGCGGGCTTGATTCGTCCGCAATCGCCGTTCTTGCCAAGGGGTTCGCCAATCTCGAAACCTATTCCGTGATCGCGGATGACCCACGTTACGATGAGCGCCGCTATATCGAACTGATTGCAGCCAAGGACATCAAGAACACGAAGATCGTGTTTAAGCACGGCCAGATTCTTGAAGATATGCATCGGGTGCTGCACCACAGCGACGAACCTGTGGCCGGTTTCTCGGCTTTTGCGCAGTTTCGATTGTTCGAAGCTATCAAGCGGAATGGCGACGCTACAGTTCTGCTGAGTGGCCAAGGTGGAGACGAAATTCTCCTTGGATACCTCAAGTTCTTCTATTTTCACCTGAAGAACCTGATAAACGCAGGTCAACTGATCAGGGCTGGGCAACAACTCGCGTCCGCGGTTCTGCAACGGACGATCACCCGGCAATTCACCGTTGGCGATGCGAGAAGGTATTCCCCGTTTCTGCGTCGGCGTGCCCCAAAAATTTTTCGAACCAAGAACTCGAATATTGCGATTTGGGAGTGTGCCGATCTGAGGTCAAGGCAAATGCTCGACATCGCACAGTTCTCTGTACCGGCCCTCACGCACTACGAAGATCGGAATTCTGCTGCCCACTCTTTGGAGGTGCGCCATCCATTTCTCGATCACCGCCTTGTTGCCCTCGCCGTGAATCTTCCGACGGAACTCAAACTTCACCATGGATGGACAAAGTACATCCTGCGAAAGTCCATCACTGAACTTCCCGACGAAGTTCGCTGGCGGCGCGATAAGCAGGGATTCCTGGTTCCGGAGGAATTATGGCTACGGGGCGAACTGAGGCGTGTGGTAGAGGGTTATTTCCGGCGTAGTCGTCTCTCGGAGTTGGGAATTCTAGACGATGGGCTCTTTCTCGAACAGTACAAGGCTTTTTGTGCACGTCGCGCGGTCTCATCTTCAGAGATAGCCCGTGTATTCATCGCTGAAATGTGGGCACGTCAATTTCTGAGTTAGTTGTCGGGGATATATGCAAAGTTCCTCCCGCTTTCCCGGAAACAAGAGGTTTGCCTTCACCATTTTCGATGATACGGATTCCTCCACAGTTGATTTGGTTCGTCCGGTCTATGATTTCCTGGCAGACCTCGGAATTAGAAGCACCAAGTCGGTGTGGGCGCTTAATACCGACCCTGGCAGGAGATATGCGGCGTCAACACTGCAAGACAGCGACTATCTCAACTTCATTCTCGAGCTGAAGAACTACGGATTCGAGATTGCGTCACACAACATGCAAAATGGCGATTGCCCCCGCGAGCGGATGGACCGAGGGTTATCTCAATTCCGCGAGTTGGTTGGCGAGTATCCGCGTACGCACACAAATCACCTTGATAACAGGGAGAATATCTACTGGGGTGCGTACCGATTCAGTAGTTTCACAAGGCAGGTCGCTTATTCCCTTGGAACTCACTTTCGCTATGCCGGGCGTTTTGCAGGGCACGATCCCGCTTCACCGTTCTTTTGGGGAGATCTCTGTAGAGAGCGTGTCTCCTATGTGCGAAACTTCGTCTTCCGAGAAATCAACTTGGATCGAGTCCATAAGACGCTGCCTTATCACGATTCGACTAAGCCATTCGTGAACCATTGGTTCAGCAGCTCTGACGGTGGAGATGTTCAGCAGTTTTGCCGGATGATCTCAGACCCCAATCAGGATCGTCTCGAGGCTGAGTCGGGTGTGTGCATCATGTACACCCATTTTGCGTCTGGCTTTGTCCGTGACGGGAAGTTGGATCCGGTGTTTCGAAGATTGATGACCCGTCTGGCATCTAAAGATGGGTGGTTCGTTCCGGTATGCACCTTGCTGGACCGCCTGCGGGAGCAACATACAGACAGTAACATCAGCAGGGAAGAGCTTGCAGTGATGGAAAATCGGTGGCTCCGCGAGAGGCTTTCTCTCGGCCGGTACTTCCAACGGTAGTCGTGCGGCGGAGTGAGAGGCGTATGCGAAGTGCCGATCCAGAGAGCGTGAAGGCCCGAATGCGAAAAGGTTTTAAAGTCGTGCAGTGCACTTCCGTCCATGGAGCTCTTGATCCCAGAATATTTCATCGCCAGTGTCGTGCGCTGGTTGACGCCGGTTATGACGTGGTGTTGATTGCACCCTATGGACGTGACGAATTGGCAGATAGAACAGTGGTGGAGGGAGTGCGAGTACGCACCTTCTGGCCTGCAAAGTCGCGCTTGGGGCGTATGACAGGGGATGTTCTCCAGGTGTACCGCGCAGCGCTGGAAGAAGACGCATGTATCTACCATCTCCACGATCCTGAATTGATTCCCGCAGGCCTCATGCTGAAACTCCACGGCAAGCGTGTGCTGTACGATGTGCACGAAGATCTTCCCTTGACCCTCCACGAAAAGGGATGGATTCCCCGGAGAGTTCGGCCTGCGGTGGAACTGGGCGCTCGATTCATCGGGTGGGTCGCAGGCAAGTCTGTGGATGCAATCGTCGCCGCGACACCCAGTATTGCCCGCACTTTCCCTCTACGAAAGACCATAGCAGTACAGAATTTTCCCTTGGAAGACCTCTCAGCGGTGAGAGGTGTCCCTCATTGGCAACGTCCTGCAACAATCCTGTATGTAGGAGTCGTCAGTGACGTGCGAGGCATGTGGGAACTCCTCGATTCCATGTTGTTGTTGCCAGCTTCGCTGCACGCAAAGTTGTCAATTGCAGGTAGATTCGAGCCTCCAGAATTAGAGGCTGAACTCAGACAGCATCCCGCGTGGCCGACGGTTCAGCTCCACGGCTGGCAGAGTCGTGAAGGAGTCGGGCGATTAATGTCACAGTCGCGCGTGGGTGCCGTTGTGTTAAGACCTAACGCCAACTTCCTGGAGTCGCAACCGCTGAAGCTCTTCGAATACATGGCGGCGGGATTGCCCATCGTGGCTTCAGATTTCCCTTTTTGGCGAGAGTTAATTGGAGAATGCAGGTGCGGCTACCTGGTCAATCCTCTGCGTCCATGCGAGATTGCAGCCGCGATTCAAAAGCTCCTCGAAGATCCTGCGACGGCGCAGGAAATGGGAGAGCGCGGCCGGGCGGCAGTGGCCAGTCGCTTCGCCTGGGAGCACGAGGCGGAAAAGCTCGTTGCTCTCTATGATCAACTTGCGGCGGTTGCCTGACCCGTATGCACGCAAATACCGCTCGAATATCATCGAAGCCAGGATCCATTGCTCCAAAACTTGAAGGTAAAAGCAGTTTCGCTGCCGACGTGCTGAAAGTGGCCACAGGCACAACCGCTGCTCAAATCCTCAGCAGCATCTCCGCTCCGATCATTGCGCGCCTGTTTGCACCGGATGCCTTTGGCGTCGCCGCGCTATTTGGATCGTTGCTCGGAATTGCCGGAATTGTCGCGTGCCTTCGGTTTGAAAACTCCATTTTGCTGCCGGAACTGGATTCAGACGCAGCCCAGGCTGTGGCCCTGAGTCTCGGAGTGGCAGCCAGCATCAGCGCACTTGCTGTCCCTCTGTTCTGGCTTGGCGAAAGGCAGATACTGGCGTGGCTGAAGGCGCCCGCGCTTGTAGAGTCGTTCTGGCTGCTCCCCATTGCGATTGCATCATACGGTGCTACCCTCGTCTTCACAAACTGGTGCACCCGTAAGAAGCGGTTCAGCGGAATTACTCTGGCACAATTCAGCATGACCCTCATTGCGACCGTCTTTCAGTTGGTCGCAGGCCTCACAGGCCATCTGAGTTCTAGAGTGCTGGTGTTCTCGGTTGTGCTCGGCAGTGTGTGCAACTCACTCTACTTGGGTATTCTCGCCTGGAAATCTGGACTTGGCCGCTTAGTGCCCTTCATAAGGATCGCATCGATCCGGGCGGCCATGACACGCTACAGCAGTTTTGCAAAACTTGGCACGCTATCAACGATCCTCAATGTGATCTCCTGGCAGTTGCCGGCATTTCTCTTGGCGGCGTTTTTCTCTACGGGAGTAGTGGGTCAATTCTCGTTAGGTAACCGGCTACTTCGGGTACCCATGAATCTCATCGGTATTAGCATTGGCCGGGTGTTCCTGCAGCGCGCAGCCGAAGCTAACCAACAAGGCACACTTCACGTTTCGGTAGAAAGTGCATTCCACTACCTGGTTGCGTTGAGCATGTTCCCATCTCTAATGCTGGGTCTGGTTGGCCGAGATGTATTTGTTGTACTTCTCGGGGCAAAGTGGGCAGATGCAGGTTTGTATGCCCAAATATTGAGCCCCTGGGTGTGCGTGTGGTTTGTCTCTTCGCCTCTGAGTGTGATATTCACCGTCACCGAAAAGCTCGCATTAGACCTCCGAGTGCAGGTGCTGATCTTTACCACCAGACTTGGTTCGCTCGTCGCCGGAGGAGTGCTGCACAGCGTGGAACTGGCACTCGCGCTGTTTTCGATCACAGGTGTGCTCACCTACGGCTACTATTGCATTCTGGCCATAAGAGTCAGCGGGGCTAAAGTCAAAGGCCTCTTGCCTGTGTTCGGAAGCAACCTCCTCGAATTTGTCCCCTCCGGACTTCTGATACTCGCGTTGAAAGCGTCGCACACTTCGCGTTTTGTGGTTCTGATCGCCGCCGCACTGCTTACTGCGGTGCACTACGGACGGCTCGCCAGACGCGACCCTCAGGCACGTCGCCTGTTCTCCCTGATCGGGGCAAGGTTCGCACCGGGTACACCTTGCACACGGAACCAGAGTTGAGAGAAAGTGGCCGAGCGAACTCACGGTAAGAACGGAATGCGCGACCTGTTGCTCATCACCTTCCACTTTCCCCCCAGTGATGCGATTGGAGCAATGCGAGCTCGCGGACTGGCAAAATACCTCGGCGAGTTCGGCTGGAATGTAACTGTGCTCACACCTGAGCATCCACTGAGGCTTGACGCTCCGCATGTCGTCGAAACCGGATACCGAGATGTGATTGGCGAGTGGAAGCGCCGCATCGGTCTTCGTCCGGAAGGCGGCCTTCAGGCGCAGCTCGGAACTCGCAGGGAGTCAACCGTCGCAGCACCGGACAAGCTGACTCGGATGCTGCAGGCTGCAAAGTCCCTCCTCACGTTCCCAGATGAAAAGAGAGGATGGATATCTCCCGCCAGGCTGCGACTTTCGGAGTTGCGCCGCACGCATACGTTCGATGCGGTTCTGTCCACCGCGCACCCGATTAGCGCTCACGCCATCGGAGCGGTCGCGAAACGGGAGTTTCAATGCTCGTGGATTGCAGACTTTCGTGACCTGTGGGTGCAGAACTCTAACAATCCCAATCCGGCTTTTCTGCGTCCGCTGGAACGCTGGATCGAGCGCCGTATCCTTCAGCATGCCGATTCACTGGTGACCGTCTCAGAGCCGCTTGCCGCAACCCTCCGGCATGGGTATCCACGCAAGAGGGTGGATACAATCCTTAATGGATTTGATCCGGAGGACTTTGCTCTGCCTCAGCCACAACCGGAATCCGAATTCACCATCGTCTATGCAGGCCAGTTATACGAAGGCAAACGCGATCCGTCACCTCTCCTGCGTGCGATCGCCGAATTGAAACGGCGATCGTTGTTGCAACTCGGAGAGATACGCCTCCGTTTTTACGGTCCGCCGGAAACGTGGGTGGTTCACACAGCAAGCCGACTGGGGATTGGTGAGATTGTGAGCTTTGAAGGCGTCGTGCCGCGACGCGTTGCGATCGCTCGCCAGCGACGAGCGCACGTTCTGCTCTCCGTTGGTTGGAACGGCGCAGACAGCGCCGGAGTGTACACGGGCAAGATATTCGAGTACCTCGCGAGTGGAAGGCCAATTCTCCACATCGGTGGAGATCCAGGCGTACTGACAGAACTCCTGCGGAAAACACAGGCTGGCGTTCATCCCGGCAGTGACGAAGAACTCTCTGGCTGGCTGCTTGAGCGCATCAGAGAATGGAGAACTACCGGCGGGGTGACTTACGCCGGGAAAGCCGAGGAGATCTCGGCGTACTCGCAATACCGGATGGCGGAAGAGTTCTCGGTACTGTTGAATCAACTCGCCTGCAGGACGCAAGCCGACGTTGCCCCGGCAAGTATGGCGAAGGCCGGGTGACGGGTGGCGTTCTCCTTCAGCAATGTTAGGCCCTCAGGGCTGAACCGGCTCATTTGGGTCACGCTTCCGCTTGCAGGAGTGCTGCTTGGCTTGGCTATCGGATCGGGCCAGTGGTTCATTGTGTCGCTGTTTGCAGCAACGCCTCTGCTAGTGTGGTTTCCGGTTGAGATTGCGTTGGGGGGGCTCGGCTTTGTCATCCCCTGGGACTCGATCTCGCTCCTTGGGGCTGCAGGAGAGAGCGGTTCCTCTCTCACATTCTTCGCAGGGATTCTGGCTCTCGCGGTCCTGCCGCCCATCGGACTGGCAACAGATCGCCTGCGCATTCCCCCGAGAGCGGCACTCTATTGGACACTGTTCGTCGTGCTGGGTGGCGTCAGTATTCTCTGGGCGACGGATGAGGGCGTCATCCATGACCGCATGCATACCGCTTTGCCGCTGCTCGCTCTTTATCTAGCGGCAACTGCATTCTGCTTTACTCGGCGCGAACTCCTGGGAGTGTTTGCCTGCACAATTTCTGGCGCATTCCTCTCCTCCGTTTACGCCCTGCGCAATGCTCCTGACGGAATTGGGCGAATCAGTTTGGTTTTTTCTTCCAGCGTGACAGACCCGAATCAATTTGCAAACCTGATGTTACTTGCAATTTCACTCTCCTTTGGCATGCTGCTGGCCTTTCAGCACACATGGGTCCGAATCGTAGTTGGCACGGCGCTGGCGGTAATCCTGTATTCAGTGTTCATGACCATGTCGCGTGGTGCACTCATCGCCCTTGGGACAATCATCGTGGTTTACCTGGTCCGCATGAGAGCAAATCGCCGCATCGTGATCCCCGTAGCGCTGGCTTCGTCACTTCTCTTGTTGCTTCCAGGTATCTTTTTCGCGCGGCTCCAGCACTCAATCGCCGGGCGCGGAGCCGGCAGGTTCGACATCTGGACCGCCGGGCTATACGCTCTGAAAGACAACTTCCTCTACGGTGCCGGACTCGACAACTTCCCCGTAATCTATCAGCGCTATGCCGGCTATGCGCCCACGTACTGGGGATACTACCGGGCACCCCATAACATCTACCTTGGTGTCTCCGTCGAACTCGGCATTCTCGGCATCACGCTTCTCCTGCTCGCTTTCGGTTCACAGCTCCGTGATGCTCATCTTGCGCTGAAGGCGTCCAGGCAGTTCGATTGGATTATCCCGCTCGAAGCAGCTTGCTGGGCAATGCTGGTGGATGGTATGTCGCTTGATATCCTCTGGCGGAAATCGTTTTGGCTCACCTGGATGCTTCTTGCCGCCACGGTCAGGCTTCACAATGCCGAGAATGCGCAAAAGCTCTTTAGAACTCCCGTACTCCACTCCGAACGGCTACGCCCTTGGACCACCGTGTGACCACGATGGATGTACTCGTTCTTTCCGATCTCTTCCCAACACCCGCCGAGCCTTACTCCGGAATCTTCGTGCTTGAGCAGGTCAAAGCTCTCCGCAAACTCGGCGTCAATGTCTCTGTGATCTGCCCCACACCGCTTGCCCCGCGCTTGCTGAGCTTTCTTTCCCGCGTCCGCCAATGCATGACGGTTCCCCAGCGAGCGTCATTCGACGAGATCGCGGTCGAGTATCCGCGGGTCCTGGCGCCGGGCGGACGTTTCTTCCCCCACTACGGATGGTTGTTCTACTTGTCTCTGCGAAAGCACCTCGCCTCTCGCATCAAGCTGCAGCGTCCGGATGTAATCCATGCTCACACGGTGCTCCCGGGTGGCTACGCCGCAGCCTTGCTCTCCCGGGAATACGGTGTGCCGGTTGTCACAACAATGCACGGATCCGACGTCCGCGATTACCCACGCGAGCGCAGAGAGGTCGCCCGGGCCACCCGATGGGCGTTGCGTCACGTTTCGCAGCACATCGCTGTCAGCAGTGAGATCGCCGCGCAAGCCAGGTTGCTGGAGCCGGCCACAGGCCAGATCGAGGTCATTCACAACGGTGCTGACCATTCACATTTCCATTCAATGGATAAGAGTGAGGCCCGTAACCGCCTCGGTATCCATTCGTCTTCCCCTGTGCTTTTGTTTGTAGGTAGCTTGCTTCCCATCAAGGGAGTGGATGTGCTTCTTCGCGCATTCTCCCTGCTACTGCAACAGCGCAATGTGAAACCAATCCTCTATCTTGTAGGGCGCGGAGATCAACTTGGGTCGCTGGAGGCGCTGGCGCGGCAGCTAGGCGCATCAGAGTACGTGCGTTTCGTGGGTGCTCAGCCGTACGCAACAATTCCGGCGTGGCTTTCAGCGGCAGACTGTCTCATCCTCCCGAGCCATGGTGAGGGTCTGCCAACCATCATCCCTGAGGCAATGCTCTGCCGCGTTCCAATTGTTGCCAGCCGTGTCGGTGGAATCCCGGAAATCATTGAAGATGGCCGATCTGGTTTACTTGTGCCTCCGAATGACCCTACCGCGCTCGCGTACGCGATCTCAGAGACTCTTTCTGGTGGGGCAGAACAGATCGAACAAAGAATTTCCTTCGCTGAACGCTTTGCCAAAGCGAATCTTACCTGGGATGCCAACGCGAAGAGAACGAGTGAAGTCTATCGCCGCGTCGCCCGATCTCAGCAGAGCGCAAACTCAGTAGCTGAGCGCGCGCGAGTCAGTTAGGGGCAGTCTTGGGAATCAAACATTCTATTCATTGCCTGAGCATCGTTGGAGCCCGCCCGCAATTCATAAAGCTCGCGCCTCTCTGTAGAAAAATACAAGCTCACAACGCGGTCTCTTCCGGTCCCGCGATCAGGCACACCATCGTGCACACTGGCCAACACTATGACTACGAAATGGATGCTCTCCTCTTTGAGCAGCTATGCCTGCCGCAACCTGACTACAACCTGGGTGTCGGCTCGGGCACTCAGTCCGCGCAACTCGGCAACCTGTTCCAGGCGCTCGAACCTGTTCTCGCGTTCGAGATGCCAGATTGGGTACTGGTCTATGGTGATACAAATTCAACCTTGGCAGGCGCTCTCATGGCCTCGCGATTGGGTCTGCGCGTTGCGCATATTGAAGCTGGATGTCGCAGCTACGTCGCGTCCATGCCGGAAGAGCAAAATCGAATCATCACGGATCATCTCAGCACTCTATTGCTGACGGCCTCTCCTGCGGGCAATACGAATCTCCTTCGCGAGGGAATTGGCTCGCCTGGAGATCCTCGGCAGAGGACGGTTGAGTTCGTTGGAGACCTGATGTTGGATGTCCTGCTGTCGAGTCGAAATCGATTGGATGAGACCGCCAAGTCGCTGCTCCCGCCATTGGGACTCACCCCGGGCGGCTATTACCTGCTTACATTGCACCGCGCTGAAAACACAGCATCGGCGGAACTCCTGCTGCCGATACTGAGCGCGTTGCAATCTGCCAATCTCCCCGTCGTGTTTCCTGTGCACCCCAGGACCCGTCGCATGCTTGCACAAATCGACGCAGCATCGGTTGTGAATCTCAAGCAGATCCCACCACTCGGATACTTCGAGATGTTATGCGCGATCAAACATTCGCGAAGAGTAATCACTGATTCGGGTGGCGTGCAGAAGGAGGCGTTCTACTTGCGACTTCCATGCATCACCCTTCGACGGGAAACTGAATGGCCAGAAACCGTTGATGCCGGCCTGAACACGTTGGTGGGAATGGATCCAGTGGCGCTGTCGCAAGCTCTTGCCAATCCACCTTGCCT
Organism: uncultured Acidobacteriota bacterium; assembly: GCA_903832295.1. Lineage (GTDB taxonomy): Bacteria > Acidobacteriota > Terriglobia > Terriglobales > Acidobacteriaceae > TOLSYN. The sequence goes on along the minus strand of CAILAZ010000101.1, from coordinate 8,072 downwards.
CCCGGCCGATTACCCTGCCCCTTACGGGGACGGAGCGGCGAGCGCCAAGGTCCTTGATCTCCTGCTGTACGCCAGCGACACTGCCTCGCGGCAACTCTCCATCGCAAACTCGGAATAAACAAAATGTGCGGAATTGCAGGAATCATCAGCGATCGTCATAACCGGGATGCTTTGCGTCGTGCCCCCGGAGTGCTGGCCAGCCTTCGACACCGCGGACCCGATGATGAAGGTTTTCTCGCGCTCGAAAGTGATAAGCTCGCGCGCAGCCACCGCTGGGATCCCGCCTTCGCCGATGCTGATGTCCTGCTCATGCATACTCGCCTATCCATCATCGACCTCAGTTCGGGTGGTTGGCAGCCAATGTCCACTCCCGACGGTCGTTACCATATAACGTTCAACGGAGAAATCTACAACTACCGTGAACTGCGAGACGAACTCCAGCGAGCCGGGCATCGCTTCAGCACCGCCTCAGACACGGAAGTCCTCTTGCATGCGTGGGCGGAATGGGATGTTGGTGCGCTCACGCGATTGGTTGGAATGTTTGCATTCGCTCTTCTGGACGTCCATGCCCGCAAACTGACTCTGGCTCGCGACTACTTCGGCATCAAGCCCCTGTTTGTCACGCGCGCCGGACCGTTGGCGTTCTCCTCCGAATTGAAATCACTGCTGGAGTTCGGACTCACATCGCGGGCAGTCAATCCTGAGGTGGCGTATCTCTGTTTGCGCTTCGGCCTCTGTGATAGCGGCACGGGCACCATGTTTCGAGACGTGGAGCAACTTCCGCCCGCCCACTACATGGAGATCAGCATTGATCATCCCTCGCGCCGCCGCACAGCACGCTTCTGGGAGCCGGCGACAACGCCCTTGCAAGTCTCGTTGGATGAGGCCGCCGCCAAACTTCGCGAGCTCTTCCTTGAAAGCGTCGATCTGCACCTCAGAAGCGATGTGCCCATTGGAGCCGCGTTGTCCGGCGGAATAGATTCGTCGGCAATCGTAATGGCCATTCGCGAAGTGAACCCCGCGGCCGAACTGAGCACATTCAGTTTCATCGCCGAAGAGGGCTCGATCTCAGAGGAGCGCTGGGTAGATATCGTCGCTGCCAGGTCTGGCTCGGCGGTGCACAAAATCCACGCCACCGCCGCAGAACTTGTTCGCGACCTTGACGAACTCACGTTCGTGCAGGATCAGCCAATTGCCGGGAGCAGTCCATATGCGCAATACCGTGTATTCCGCCGAGCCGGCGAAGCCGGAATCAAGGTCATGATCGATGGCCAGGGTGCCGATGAAATGCTGGGCGGCTATCGTTATTACATCGCAGCGCGCCTGGCCACTCTTGTACGGCAAGGCCGTTGGCGGGAGTCACTGGCACTGCTTCAATCGGCCAGTCGGCTTCCAGGAGGTCCTGGCATGTTATGGATGGCGATGCGAACCGCAGGCTACCTCTTCCCGCCCAGATTTCACCCCATGCTCCGCAGGCTCGCAGGACGGGACATGATGCCGTCCTGGTTAGACTCGCAGTGGTTTCGCACCAGAGGAGTTAGAGAGCACAGTCTTGAGCCGCATGCCACCACCGACGTCCTGCAAAGCACCTTGCGCCATGACCTGACCACTCTCAGCATTCCGCAACTCCTCCGCTATGAGGACCGGAATTCAATGGCATTTTCCATCGAGAGTCGTGTGCCTTTCCTCACTCCAGCTCTCGCGGAGTTCATCGGATCACTCCCGGAGGAGTACCTCATCTCTGACGATGGCACATCGAAATATGTATTCCGCCGGGCCATGCGCGGTCTCGTGCCCGATGAGATTCTCGCGCGCCGCGACAAGATCGGATTTGCTACCCCAGAGAAACGCTGGCTTCAAACTGTGCAGCCATGGGTAGAGCGCGTTCTGCAATCGGATGTGGCAGGAAGCGTATATCCCTTGAACCGTGGTGCTCTTCAGCGTGAGTGGCAGCGCGTCATTTCAGGAAGAGTACCTTTCCATTCCCAACTCTGGCGCGCTCTCAATCTTGTTCGCTGGTCAGAGTTGTATCGCGCGGAATACGAGTGATCGTTGGCTAGTGCTCGTAAGCACCGACAGAGCTTCTCGCCTGGGTCCGCGGCGTACCGTCTGCATCCGTCGATGGCACATAGTGTGGGCTTGCAGACCCGATTGCCGGAGAATCTGACCGGAGATGGTAGTTGCCCCGTGCAGCATCTACATAGAGAGGATCGAGTCGGACGCTGCCAGTGCATGGCGAACTCATGTGGCCTGTGGACCCGTACACGCATTCGCCCTTGCTGTTGTTAAAGAGCAGGTTGTGGTCGTAGAGATTCCCTTCGCCGTACGCAGCTGAATTGCAACACTCCTGGAACCCCCAGAGGCTGTTGGAGACAATGTTGTTCACAACTCTCGTATTTGCCGCAGGCACCAGCACCTCATCGCTGGTTCCGTACACGATCCCGCCATTCTGAGCCCTGTCCACCGTGTTGAATGCGATGATCACATTTCGAGGAGCGTGATAAGCCTGGATACCGTACCCGGCAGTGTCTGAAACGATGTTATTCAATATCTGGTCGCCATCGCTCTGCACATAAATACCCGATGTGTGATGGCAGCCAGTCGCATTGCCAATGCGGGTTACGCGATTTCCGGAGATGATAGAGTGTCCCGATGTGAGTGCGTGGGTTCCCTCAGGATCGATGCCTGCGCCCCCGTTGCCAAGGCACTCCGGCACAGGAATGTCGTGTACATAATTGCCTGAGATCACATAGCCTCCGATCATCCCATACCCCAGAACGCCGAGCATTCCAGAAGCGTCGGTCGAGATATCGAAATTCAGAATCTCAATGTAGTTCCCGAGAAGGATAATCGCCGCGTGCCCCATGTTCTCGGGAGCGCGGTAATGCTGTCCAACAATCCTGCACTGGAGAGCCTCCTGGCAGACGATCATGATGCGCGCCTCTGAAGTTCCGCTCGCCTCCACCACGACCTGTTCGTCGTATCGTCCGGCGGCAACGCGCACGGAGTCTCCTGGGTGCAGGGTCCTGCCCACTGCTTTGCCAATCGTCTTCCAGGGAGCAGAGGACGTTCCCTTCCCGTGACCGTCATCTCCCCGTTTTGCATCCACGTAATAGTCGGACGCACGCGCCGGCGGAACTGCAAGAATTGCAAGCCAGAGCAATCCTGCGGCCGCTGCCACCACCCTTCTCATGCTGGAATGAGATGCCGCGCAACGTGTCGCGGTTCATCCCTGGATCGGAGAAAGAACATGTGTCGGTTTTATAAAGTCGCAGGCGTGGTCCTAATGCTCCTCTCCGTCTCGCTCGCCCTCGGGCAGGGGCAGTCGGGGAGCGGTGTCAGCGCAGCAGAACGCGTAGCCCCGGTGAACGATGGACGAGCACCGGCAGCGCCACCGAATAATCCCCCTCAGTCTCAGAGCGTGGCATCTTCAGACATGGTCATCGGTCCTGGCGATCTGCTGGAAGTCAGTGTCTTTGGCGCCCCTGAGTTCGACAAGAAAGATATCCGTGTGGCCGGCAGTGGCGATGCGTCTCTCCCCATGATTGGAGTTCAGCATTTGCAGGGACTCACAGTGGCGCAGGCGCAATCCAGCATTGCGACAAAGCTCGCTGCAGGAGAGTTCTACAACAACCCCCAGGTGACCGTCTTGGTGAAGGAGACAACGACACAGGGCGTGTCGGTGCTCGGTGAGGTTCAGAAGCCTGGTGTGTACCCCGTCCTTGGGCCGAGGCGTCTCTTCGATGCAATATCCCTCGCTGGTGGATTGACTCCAAAGGCGGGACGTTTCGTCACCATTACTCATCGAAATGAACCCGACCATCCTGTACGAGTAACACTGGGTGACAGTGTCGAGGGATCCGCGCAAGGCAACGTGGAAGTCGCGCCTGGCGACACTGTGATGGTATCGAAGGCTGGCATCGTCTACGTAGTTGGGGATGTGAAACTTCCTGGCGGCTTTGTCATGGAGCAGGGAAACCTGAGCGCGCTGAGAGCGCTCGCGCTGGCCCAGGGCGCAAACCCGACCGCGGCGTTGAATGGAGCCAGACTCATCCGCGACTCCACCCAGGGGAAACAAGAGACTCCAATCCCGTTGAAGAAGATACTCACCTCGAAAGCCCCCGATGTAACTCTCCAAGCCGGCGATATTCTCTTCATTCCCAGCAGTGCGGGCAAGTCGGCAGGTCGGCGCAGTCTCGAAGCCGTGCTCCAGGCAGCGACGGGAATTGCGATCTACCATCCATAAACGCCAATTGCGTGCAACGCCGAAGAGGATGCCGGTTGGCATCCTCTTCTCTTTTAGTGCAGGTTGCGTTTAGTGTTGATAGGCCCCAATGTCAGAGGGAGCCGTACGTGATTTTCCGGCATAATCGCTACTCGGAGCATTGCGAGTGCTCGCGGCGCCGATTGCCGCTGACCCGGTGAGCAGGCGGAAGTCGCTGCCCGCCGTTGTGAACATTGGATTGCCGGACTTGCTGTTCGTGCAACTCAACCCAACGCTGCCGCCAGGGAAACTACAGGGGGCTCCGTTTCCATAGAACAGATTGTTGTCGAAGACGTCGCTCGATGCCGGATCGCCGCTGTCGCCCTGGTAAGACTCGATTCCGGCGTTCGCGTTGTTGGACAGAATGTTGTTGACGATGATGTTGGAGTTGCACGCAGAACTGTCGCAGCCAAGATAGACTCCGTCGCCGCCCACATTGTTCCCGCGCTTCACTCCATTCACAGTGTTGAATGCAACGATGACATTCACTGCATCGTGGGCCACATCAAATCCACTTCCCCAGGTGTTGTACACGAGGTTGTTCACCGCGGTGGTGCCATTGCCGGAGAGGTAGATTCCATTTGCGCGCCCGCAGGTTGTTGCATTGCCGATGTTGGAGACCGCGTTCAGCGCAACATAGCTATGGCCGCCGGAACCTGTGGCCTCAGGGTCGATGCCTCCTCCGCCGTTGCCATTGCAATCGGGGACGGGAATATCGTGCACGTAGTTTCCGACGATCTGGTAATAGCCTGAACCGTAGCCAAAGAAGCCGCCTGCGCCGCTGGCATCGGTGCTGATATCGAAGTTCATCAGATCCACGTAGGCTCCCGTAAAGACCACCGCGGAACTGCCGTATCCGCTGTTGTATCCGCGGCCCACGATCTTGCACTGGCGATAGCTGTCGCAGACAAATTGTATGTGTGCAGCAGCAGTGCCGCTGGCATGCACGAGAAGTTGCTCGTTGTAGGTTCCGGCTGCGACGTGAACCACATTGCCCGCCACTACTTTTGATGACGCTGCACTGAGCGTGGCCAGCGGGTGGCACGAGGAGCCATCATTGCTGTCATTGCCGGAGTTAGACACGTAAAAGGCTCCGGCCGACGCCGACGCCGCGCCGCCAATGGAGACAGTGGCCGATGCACTCGCGCTGGCGTCATAGCTGCTGACCGCAGTTACCGTCGCGCTGCTGCTGGAAGGACAGGATGGACTGCTGAATACGCCGCTCCCGGACACAGTTCCAGTGGTAGCGTTGCCGCCGCTGACGCCGTTCACCATCCAATTCACCGCGCTGTTGCTGGTGCCGCTGACGGTGGCATTGAACTGCTTAGTTTGGCCTGCTGCCAGGCTTGCTGATTGAGGCGTGATGGAAACAGAAACCGAAGTCGCGGCCGGCATGAGTGTAACGCTAGCGGCGGCGGACTTCGTTGTGTCTGCCGTGCTGGTGGCGGTGAGCGAGATGGCAGTGTTTGCAGCGATGGTTGCAGGAGCAGTGTACATGCCACTTGCGCTGATGGTGCCAACGCTCGCGTTGCCGCCGGCGATGCCGTTGACACGCCAGGTCACAGCAGTGTTGGAGGAGCCCGAGACAGATGCTGTGAACTGCTGCGTGCCTGCTGCTTGCAGCACCGCGGATGCGGGAGAGACGCTCACATGCACAGCGGCAGCGGAGGAGACGGTGATATTTTCTGCGCTGCGATAGACGGTACCGCTGGAGTTCCAGGCCTGGACGACGATGTAGTGCGCGCCGGGTGCCATGGTGATCTGGGTGTTGAGCGATGCGGCGGCGACGGTATAGATGGAGACGTTGTCCACATAAATTCGCATGGCTGCGATGGGATGAGAGGAGGTGGCGGAGGCCACGAAATGAACGGGGGAAGTTGTGGTGGCCGCGCTGGTGGGGGAAGTGATGGTGACGGTTGCAACCGCTGAAGACGCGCATGAAATGCATGCGGCGAGCGCGAGTAGGGATAGGAAATGCCGTGATATTTTCTGCTTCAAATGTCTGCTCCTCGTTGGCGTGCACTCAAGGTACAGCGCAGAGGAGGTGCGGACACTTGGCCGAAACACTGCATCGATGCAAGAGTTGGGCTCTAGTTGCAGTGGGTAAGGAGGGGTAGAAAAACTTGCGTGCGCGCGGGAGTGAAAGTAGGTGCGGTGGGGGATTGCGGGGTAAAGTGTTTGACCGACGCGAAGGAGGGGCAGGAGTAGGGAAAGGTGCGTATTCAGCGGGTGAAGTGAGTAGATGGAGGGAAAATCGCAAATTTCGAGGGAGGCATGCAAGTAGGGGAAGGATTGCACGGGAAGGCAATCGTTGAAAACGCTGCGTTGATGGTTGAGTGAATGGTTGAGGGAGGTCCGGAACGATTTACTTGAGAGTACTTAAGGAAAGCCTCAGTCGATGGGCGATCAAGTAATGACCGGAGAGTAATGTGAGGGGAGGAAGGGCCTGAGGGTGACGGGCTCGGCAGGTTTGAATCTGCGTTGGATTGAAGGGGGGAAGGAGAAGGGCGGCCGGGTGGCCGCCCTTTCTTATTTGCGCCTGACAGGTTGTTGGAGTTGGACTGCTTGTTGGGACACGACTAGGACTTTTTCTTGTCCTTCTTCTTTTCCGCGGCGGGTGGAGTGGGAGGAGCGGGAGGCTGCTCGTACTTCACCTCGACGGAGAGAGGCTTGCGCGGAAGCAGTTCGTCGCGGTTGGCGGTGTTGTAGAGGAAGGAGGCGAGGATGATGGATGCCTGGATGAGGTCTTCACGCTGGGCACGATCATAGACATCCATGTTGGAGTGATGGGTGCGGGTTTCGTATTCGACCGAGTCCTGAATGAACTGGAAGCCGGGGATGCCGACGGCGTCGAAGGAGACGTGATCGGTGGAGCCGGTGTTGCGCAGGGTGACGGTGGAGAAGCCGAGGTCGCGGAAGGGTTCTCCCCACTGCTGGAAGATGGGAGCGACGGAGGCGTTCTCCTGGGCGTAGATGCCGCGGATTTTTCCGGTGCCGTTGTCGAGATTGAAGTAGGCGGAGACCTTGGCCTGTTGGGGCTTGAGGACGATGGGGAGCGGAGTTTCGCGCATGTAGGAGGGAGTGCTGTCTCCCTTGGGCGGTTCCTCCTGATGTCCGAAGTGTTCCTTGACGTAGGCCTGGGAGCCGAAGAGCCCTTCTTCCTCGGCGGCCCAGAGGGCGACGCGGATGGTGCGGCGGGGCTTGAGGCCGAGTGCCTGAAGGATGCGGACGGCTTCCATGGCGACGGCGACGCCGGTGGCGTTGTCGGTGGCTCCGGTTCCGGCGTGCCAGGAGTCGAGGTGGCCTCCGACCATGACGAGTTCGTCTTTCTTATCGGTGCCGGGGATTTCAGCGACGGTATTGAAGATCTGTCCGTTGTCAGGAGATTCGAAGTGGGACTTCACGTCGAGCTCCACGGTGACGGGGACCTTGCGGTCAAGGAGGCGGGAGATGCGGTTGAACTGCTCGGCGGCGATGACGAGTTGGAGGACTCCGTCGGGTGAGCCGGGCTTGAAGTTCTGCGTACCCTGGACGAAGAGCAAGCCCTCGTCTCCGCGGCTGCCTTCGATGGTGGCGGCGACGTTCTCGGCGATGAGGAACTTGTCGATGGCCGAGGCGAGGCGGCGGCGCTGCATGATCTCTTCGCGGGTCCAGAGGCGGCCGGTGGGATCGCGATAGCCGCCGGTGCTGGGCATCTGGAAGTCAGCGAGGTCGCGGAGCTTGGCGTCGTCATAGCGGTGGAGTGCGGCTTCGCTTTCTGGCTTGAGGTCGCGGGGTTCGCCGAGGAGGATGATCTTTCCGGCGAGCT
>CAILAZ010000100.1 GCA_903832295.1 uncultured Acidobacteriota bacterium | reverse complement strand
GCGCTTCGTCGCTTCGCAGATGACCTCTGCTGTCTTCGATCAGACCACCGTCGATATCGACGCCGTCGCCAATGCTGTCCGTCACAACTTCCGCGTCACCGGATCGGTCCTCAAGTTTGAAGGCTTCCTCAAGGTGTACGAAGAATCCAAGGAAGCCAAGGACGAGGAGGACGAATCCCTCAAGCACAAGCTTCCGCCGCTTGAAGAGGGCCAGAAGCTCCGCCTTGAGGAGCTCAAACCCGAGCAGCACTTCACCGAGCCGCCGCCCCGCTTCAATGAAGCCTCGCTGGTCAAGGAGCTCGAAGAGCGCGGCATCGGCCGTCCTTCCACCTACGCCGCCATCATCAGCACCATCGTCGATCGCGGATACGTGCAGAAGACCGCCGGCCGCGGCGGAAAGTTCTTCCCCACTGAGATCGGCTTCGTCGTCACCGAACTGCTCGTCGCCAATCTCAAGGACATCTTCGACTACGAGTTCACCGCCCGAATGGAGGAAGACCTCGACCAGATCGAAGACGGAACCATCAAGTGGACCGCCGCCCTTCACGAGTTCTATGGCAAGTTCGAGCAGGATCTCGAATACGCCGGCGAGCACATGGAGAACATCAAGCGCATGGAAAAGGCCACCGATCAGAAGTGCGAGCGCTGCGGCTCTCCCCTGGTCCTCAAGTGGGGAAAGCACGGCTCCTTCTTTGCCTGCTCCACCTTTGACAAGAAGGACCCCAACTCCTGCTCATTCACCAAGGAAAATCCCATCAACCTCACCGACCTCGGGGACGCGGAAATCTCCTCCAACAACGAAGAGGAGTTCTGCGAAAACTGTGGCAAGCCCATGGTCCTCAAGCGTGGACGCTTTGGAACCTTCATGGCCTGCACCGGATACCCTGAGTGCAAAACCACTCGCCGTCTTGACTCCGTGCAGAAAAAACCAGACACGCCGCTCGAAGAGAAGTGTCCCGACTGTGGACGCAACCTTCTTCTCCGCAACGGCCGTTTTGGCGAGTTCATCTCCTGCTCCGGCTATCCGGAGTGCAAGTACATCAAGCAGAACTTCATCGGCGTCAAGTGTCCTGAGTGTGGCATCGGAGAACTCGTCGAAAAGAAGGCACGCCGTGGGAACTTCTTCTACGGCTGCGCCCGCTATCCGGACTGCGACTTCACCGCCCCCACCAAGCCTCACGCCGAGCCCTGCCCCGACTGCGGCAGCCCCTACCTGTTGGAGAAAGTGACCAAGGAGGGAACCTTCCTCATCTGTCCCAACAGCAAGGCGCCGTCAAAGGCAAAGCCCAAACCTGCAACCAAGTCCGCAGCCAAAAAGTCTGCCGCCAAGAAATCGGCGAAGCAGTCAGCCGTCGCCGAAGTTGAACCTGGCTCCTGCTCCTTCTCCAAGAAAATCGCCGAACCCCAACCCGAGGCCGAGCCCACCGTAGCCTAGCCTTGGTTGCTTTCTTCCCCCACGTTCGCCGCCGTGGCGAACGTGGGGCAGTTGCTTCGTCCCTGCAATATTCCTATACAATCCCTACCCATGCCCCTCAAGCAATCCGAGGCCATCGTCCTTCGCACCTATCCTCTCCGTGAGGCCGATCTGCTTGTCACCCTCTTCACCCGCTCGGAGGGCAAGGTGAAAGGTGTCGCCAAGTCCGCCAAGCGTTCGCAAAAGCGCTTCGGCGGCGCGCTCGAACCCCTCACCTGTGTCCGTGCCTCCTGGCAGGACCGCGAAGGCAGCGAGCTCGCCCGCCTCGACTCCTGCGATGTCCTGCTCTCGCCCCTCGCCTCGCCCATGGACTACCCCCGCTGTGTCGCTCTCGCCCACGTTGCCGAAATGCTCGACGAGCTCATGCCTGACCGCGAAACCAACGACGGCATCTTTCGCCTCGCCTGGTCCGTCCTCCAGTCGCTCGAGGAAGGCTCCATCTGGCTCCCCGTCACCTACTTCGACCTCTGGACCCTCCGCCTCATGGGCTTTCTTCCGCCGCTCGATGAGTGCATCGAATGTGGGCGCCCGCTCGCCTCCCAGCCCGCCTGGTTCCACGCCCAGCGTGACGGCCTCGTCTGCGAGCACGACCGCCGCCCCGCCAGCACCGCGCTCTCCCTCGAATCCCGTGACCTCGCCCTCCGCATGTTCCGCAACCCCGTCGATCACTTCTCCGGCGAGCTGCTTCCCACCTCGCGCCTCGCCGACCTGCGCAAGTTCCTCATGCAGATTCTCGTTCGCCACCTCGACCGCAAGCTCCTAACCTCCACCCAGCTCGAACGCCTCGACTGACCGTTCTCACTCCTGTCTCACCCAACAATCGCCGTCAGCCCCAGCACCCGCTCCCCCATCGCCCTGTCTCCCTCCACCACCGTCTCCCGCAAAGCTTCTTCCCGCCCCACGCCCTTCGTAAACACCCGCCACGCCAGCGCCTGAGGAATCACCACCCGCGCCGTTACCATCTCCGGTTCCTCTCCCACCAGAGCCCACCCGTCCGCGCACCTGCGCAGCATCCAAACCCCGCCGCACTCGCCGGATACCTCCACCTCCACCGCCGTCCCCTCCACGGCCTCCGCCTCGCGGAAAGCGAACGGCAGTCCGCGCAGAAAGCAGTCCAGCACCGGCCCATACAACTCCGGGGTCATAATCCCCTCCCTCCCCGTCGCCAGCCGAATCTGCTGCTGGTGATGCCACCTCTCCGTCAGCTCCCGCGCCGTGTCGAACCAGTTCGCCGAGCGCATCTCTCCCGCCCAGCTCACCCCGAACGCCGCCTCCGCAAATGGGTCCAGTCCCTCGTGGAACGCCGCGCTCTCCGCACACGCCATTGCCATCATCTCCACCAGCAGCGGCGCACTCAGCCTGCGATACACGGCTACTCCCTCGCGATTCAGCCGATTCACCAGAGCCACAAGGTCCGCAGCAGACCGTATCTCCACCGTCTCCACCACGCATCCATCCAGCACCGCCGAGAGCTTCCGCAGCGCCGTGTCCAGCAGGTGCGCTGCCACTTCGCGCACTCGCCACTCTCCTGCCACCGTGGCCAGCCCCCACTCCCGCGCCTCCAGTGCCCGCAGCAGCTCCACCAGTTCTCCATCCATCTGCCGCAATAGGGGAGCGCAAAGAATCGCTCCCGTCCCGCTGATCCGTCTGCTCATGATTGCCGTCCCCTCCGCGTTCGTAAGTTTCTCACCTCAGCCCGCATCGGAAAAGAGTCATCCGCAGCGCTCTTCTCCTGGCCCACTTTCCCCGCCTCGCTCCACCGTTTACAATTACCACCAGATCGGATTGCATTCATGACAGCGAAACCACTGACCTTTCAGGAACTCATCCTAAAGCTCCAGGACTTCTGGGCCAGCCAGGGCTGCGTTTTACAGCAGCCTCTAGATGTTGAAGTCGGCGCCGGAACCATGTCCCCGGAGACCTTCCTCCGCGTCCTCGGACCCAAGCCTTATCGTGTTGCTTACGTGCAGCCCTCGCGCCGTCCCGCCGATGGCCGCTATGGCGAAAATCCCAACCGCCTCTACAAGCACACCCAGTTCCAGGTCATCCTCAAGGCTCCGCCGGTTAACGTGCAGGAGCTCTACCTCGAGTCCCTCAAGGCGATCGGCATCGACCTCGCCCGACACGACATCAAGTTCGAAGAAGACAACTGGGAAGCTCCTACCCTTGCCGCCTGGGGCGTCGGTTGGCAGGTCATGCTCGACGGTCTTGAGATCACCCAGTTCACCTACTTCCAGCAGTGCGGAGGCATCGATCTCGATCCCATGTGCGCCGAGCTCACCTACGGACTCGAACGCATCGCCGCCTTCCTGCAGGATGTCGATTCCATCTATGACATCGTCTGGGTCCACGGCCCCCACGGAGACGTCACCTACGGCGACATCCGCCTGCCTGACGAAGAGCAGTTTTCCGTTTACAACTTCGAGAAGGCTGACGTGGATAAGCTCTGGCAGCACCTCGCCGCCTATGAGGCCGAGTGCCAGGCGCTCGTCGCCGAATACGCCGCCGCCACCACCGAGCCAAAGAAGTCCAAGAACGCCGAGGCCGCCGCCATTCCCGCGCCCCGCTTCACTCCCGAGGAGCGCCGCCGTTTTCCGCTGCTCCCCGCCTACGATCTCTGCCTCAAGTGCTCGCACCTTTTCAACCTGCTTGATGCCCGCGGCGCCATCAGTGTCACCGAGCGTGTCGGAGTCATCCAGCGTGTTCGCAATCTCGCCGTCGGCGTCGCCCGTGCCTGGGTCGATCAGCAATCCGCGCGCGAAGTGACTGCAACTGCCGCGCAGGTGTGATCGCCGCACGGCCAATTTCAGAGTGCTGCACGTCTTTTTGTGATTACGCTCACACCGGCAGCAAGCAATTAGGCTCAATATAGAAGGAAGCGTTCGACCTCATGTCAGATTTTCTGTTAGAGATCGGTACTGAAGAAATCCCGTCGCGCATGATCGCCTCTGCAACGGAAGAGTTGCAGCGCCGCATTGGTGAGCTTCTCACCCGCGAGCGCCTCTCCTCCACTGCCACCGTTGAGGCCTATGCTTCTCCTCGCCGCATCGCCGTTATCGCGCGCGGCCTCTCAGCTTCGCAGCCAGATGTTGCCGAGCAACTGCTCGGACCCGCCACCGCGCACGCCTTCAAGGATGGCCAGCCCACCCAGGCCGCCGCCGCCTTCGCCAAAAAAGTCGGCGTCCCGCTCACCGAGCTCACCACCACCACCACTGCAAAGGGTGAGTACCTCGGCACCAACGTCGTCAAAAAGGGCAAGCCCGCGCTGGAACTCCTCAGCGAGCTCGTCCCCAAGGAAATCGCTGCTCTTTACTGGGCCAAGAACATGTACTGGCGTCCCGGCAAGCCGGAGCGTTTCGTCCGCCCCGTGCGCTGGCTGGTTGCCCTCCTCGATGAAGCTATCGTTCCCATCGAGTTCGGCGGCATCACTGCCGGCCGCATCTCGCGCGGGCACCGCATTCTCTCCGCCTCGCCCGTCTCTCTCGCCTCGCCCGCTGAATACGCCGAGAAGCTCCAGGCCGCTCACGTCCTCCCCAGCTACTCTGCCCGCGAGCACAAGATCCGCAAGGCCCTTGACGCTGCCGTCCGCACCATCCCCGGCGCGCGCTGGCGTGAAGACAAAGCTCTGCTTGATACCGTCGTCAATCTCACTGAAGCCCCCTCGGTCATCCTCGGAAACTTCGACCGCGAGTTCCTCGCCCTCCCTGAGGAAGTTCTCGTCACCGTCATGCGCGATCACCAGAAGTATTTCGCCGTTGAAGATGCCTCTGGAAAACTCGCTCCTCATTTCCTCGCCGTTCTCAACACCGTCACCGACGCCGAAGGCGAGGCCATTGTCCGCCACGGCAACGAGCGTGTTCTCCGCGCCCGCTTCAATGACGCGCGTTTCTTCTGGAACACCGATCAGAAGCTCAGCCTCAAAGACCGCGTTGCCATGCTCAAGTCTGTCACCTTCCAGAAGGAACTTGGCAGCTACTATGACAAGGCTACCCGCACCCAGCATCTCGGCAGCCTCATCTCCGCCGCCGTCAGCGAGTTTCATCCCGCCCATCGACCCGGAGTCGTTTACAAGGCCGCCCTCATGGCCAAGTGCGATCTCACCACCGAACTCGTCAAGGAATTCACCGAGCTCCAGGGCATCATCGGCGGCCTCTACCTTGTCCACCAGGCCGAGCGCATGGACCTCCCCGAATCCTCTGCCGCCGCCATCGGGCAGGCCATCTACGATCAGTACAAGCCTGCCTCCATGGACGATGAGGTTCCGCGCTCGCTTGAGGGCGCAGTCCTCGCCATTGCCGACAAGGCAGATACCATCGCCGGAATGTTCGCTCTGGGCATGATTCCCAGCGGCTCCAAGGACCCGTTCGCCCTTCGCCGCGCCGCCAACGGAATCGTCCGCACCCTCATCGAGCACAACATTCCCCTCAGTCTGCACCGCCTCATGGCAGACGCGCTTCTGCAATACAAGGGCTCCGCCGCTGAGTCGCATTTCACCGCCGTCGCCGCCTATGAGTCTAACGCCGCCGCCTTCTTCCGTGAGCGCCTTGAGTTCTACCTGCGTGACGCCCGCGGCTTCGCCTACGATGTCACCAACGCTGTTCTCGCTTCCGGGGCAGACAACGTCGTCGATGCCCTCACCCGCGCTCAGGCTGTTGCCAAGGTGCGCGGCACAGAGGACTTCGATGCTATCGCCGCCTCCGTCAAGCGCATCAAGAACATCCTTCGCCAGGCCACCGAGGCAGGGAAGTGGCCCGTTGCCGGCGCAACCATCGCTCAATCGGCAGACACCGAGGCCGAAAGCGTTCTCGCCGCCCAGACCGCGGCCCTGGCCGCCAGCACTGCTGCGCTCTGCCACCAGAAGCAATACGATCAGGCTCTCGCCGCGCTGGCTGCCGTTCGACGCCCGCTCGATGATTTTTTTGACAAAGTTATGGTCATGGTGGACGATGAGGCTACTCGAAGCTCCCGTCTCTGTCTTCTCCAGACGGTAGCTTTCACTTTCCAGTCCATCGCTGACTTTAGCGAGGTTGTCACCGAAAGAAAGGCTTCCTGAGGGAAGCTTTTTTTACGAGGACAGGGTTGTACTTTTATTCGTAATGATATGCAGCCTCATTTT
>CAILAZ010000099.1 GCA_903832295.1 uncultured Acidobacteriota bacterium | reverse complement strand
TTGCCCGTCGTTTCCGGTGGATGATTCCCGCCGACTCGGGCCTGGGTGTAGTTTTCGAGCTGGTCGAGGGCTACGCGGACACTGTCGCGGTGAGCCTCGCGCACCCGCTCGTCGCCGCCGACAAGGGCGGTAAGCGACACAGACTTTGGCGCGGAAAAGGTCGCATCCCACCCGGCCCGGTGTTCCATCGTCTTGACGGTTTTGCCGCCCGCATCCTGGTATTCATAGGAGGCACGCTGGCGGACAAGCTGTTCGCCGGTCGCCGGATGCTCGCCCTGGCTGAGTTTGGCGAAGTCCTCGGCGGAGACGGCTCCGGCGAGGCCGAACTGCCCGGCAAGGCGGCCTTGCCACTCGCCGGTAATCACACCGCGCTGCGACCAATAGTTCTGCTCTTTCGAAGTGAATTCCTTGTGATGGTAGTTCTGCGCCTGGCCTGCGGAGAGTGGCTTGGATATGGTCAGCATGCGGGCCTACTCGATCTCGTGCCCAGAGGGGCGGACTTCATACTCGGTGCTGAAGAGGTTGCCCTGCATCCCGACTGGCTCAACCGGCGGCGGAGCGCTCGGCACGATCAGGTCCTCCATCTTCCGTTCGTCGAATCCTGGGCTTTTCTGGTTCAGCGCAATGAACGGAAACGAGAATCGGGCGACGTGGTTTCCGTACTTCAGGAAGCCGCGAAGATCGTCGAGGCCCGATACCTCGGAGGGCAGAACGAGTGGCTCTGTCTGTCGGTCAAGTGCGAAGTTTCGTCCCGTGCGTGTACCGTCGTAGTGGGTCTCGCGCAGCCGCTCGATCTCGATCTCCCCGATGGCTTCGCTGACCCATTTCGCGGCCCTTGGCTCGGTGGTGCGGAGAAATATCTTGGTTGCGGGCTGCGAGAGCATGGCTTCGGCATCCTCCCCGTATCGCGCCTGCATCTGGCTGCGCCCCTGAAAACCGAGGACGACCGGATTCTGCGACTTCCGGTTCTCGGTGATAGCGGTATGAAGCTGGGGCAGACGCTGCAGGCTGGCTAGCTCGTCGATCACAAACCAGACCGGCTTCTGCTCTGGCATCGGTTCATTCAGCAGGCGCAAGACAAGCGTGTCGATCCACAGACTGATCAGGGGACGGAGCGCCTCGCGCATCGTGGGGCGAGAGGTGATGAAGATCCATCCCCGCCGCGTCTCGGCCCACTGCGTTGCTGTCCAAACGGACGTTGTCTCCTCTTGTTTGGGAAGCATTCGGAAGCTGTCCGCACTCATGTTGAGGGAGCCGAGCACGCCGCTTCGTTGCTGCGGTGCCTTGGGATCGATGAGCATCCAATACTCAGTTCCTTTGACACGGCGGTCGATCTCGTCGGGATCAGACATCCATTGCACGAGTTGCTCCGGCGTCGGCAGAAAACTCAGCAGGTGCGCGAAGATCTTCTGCGGAGCTTCGACGAAGAAGCGATTCGTAACGCCCTCCGGCTGGTAGAGAGAGACGGCCAATGCTTTGGCCTCTGCCTTCCGACGCAACTCATGCGAAGGGCTCCAGTACGGCATTCGGGCATCGAGAGGATTCAGAACTATATCGCCCCGGTGCGCGTCGTAAAACTGCTTCACAAACTCGCAGGCCGGGTCGTAGACAATAGCGCTGTCGCCGCGTCCTTCGACCTGATAGAGCATCTGGCGGATGATGCTGGACTTGCCGGAGCCGGTATCGCCGACGATGAGGAAGTGCTTGTTCTCGGCGTCACGCGGAACGCGAAGTGGCTGCTTAGAATCGTTGGTCGTGATCCCAATGCCATCACCGGTTACAGCTTTGGTGAACTGCTTAGCATTGACCAGGACCGGCCCCTTGAGTCGACGACCATAGCGCAGTGCCTTGATGCGCTCGATGTCTTTGCGGAGCGAAAATGGCAGTTGAATAACAAATGCCAAAACCCCGAAAACAAGCTGCATCGCGAAGAGTTTGTGCAGCGGAACGTCCCCGTAGATGGCGTGCGCAATCCAAGTATGAAGCGTCTTGTTTGGATAGCTTCGCAGGGGCTCACGGAACAGATACCGAAACCCTTGCTGCATGGTGGCGGGTGCGAGCACAAGAGGTAGCGGCGTACCTGATATCTGTGGCGTCGTCCCCTCCGCCACGTCGTCTTCAAGCGCCGCTCGCGAGTGCGATTTGCCGTCAGAGATAACGATCATCTGGTAGCTGCTGGCCGGGTGCGTGAGGCCTGCTGTCTCGCTGCGGAGGTAGTACGGCAAGTAGTAGCGTTCGAGCGGCTGAAGCCCGTACTGAAAGCGGATGTACACGAAGAATCCAGTGGCCACGAGCGAGAGAAACAAGGCTCCCAACGTGTACGGAAAGCCGCGCGGTGGCCATATGATCGATTCTTTCCGACCCCATTGCTGAATGGCGGGCATGGCTACTTCTCCCTATTCAGGCTGCGCTTAGCGAGCAGTTCCTGAGCCTTCGCGGCTTTGGTTGTCTGGACCTGACGAAACAGAATGTTGATCTGCTCTTGAGCCATTTTGTCTCCACGCAGGAGAGCCTCCAGGGTTTGCATCAGGAGCATCTGAATGCCGACAAGTTCGGTGAAGATATGCATTTCCATCTCACCGCGCCTGCCAGCGAACTCGCTGCGCAGGAGCATCTCGCGCGCCCATTCGCGAAGGTTTTGGCCACTGGCCTCCGCCTTCTTCAACAGGACCGTCTCTTCGGCCCGTGTGAAACGAATGGCAATGCTCTGGGTTCGGCTCTCCCGTCCATTGCTTGGCGAGAGACGATTCTCGGTTTTCAGTGCGTCAGTGGACATATTCTTGCCTCCAGCTTGTTTCCTTGGCCACGTTTCCTGATGGAAACGCAGATAACGGCACTCCGCCCATAAGTCGTGATATTTCCGTGTGTTTCCAAATGGAAACGCTTCGGTTCCATACGCAACCCTCCGAGGGGTGGAGTGTCGAAATAAACCCGGTGCGAAGCACCGAACTGCATTTCCACCCCGCTACGAGGCATGTCTCAACGCCGGACGCCACGCGTGAACAATGCGCCGGAACTCCTCACCGTAGCCAAGATCGTCCGGATAATGGTGGCAACACGCCACCAGACCGAACACTGTCACCATGTCGGCGGCGATCTCGACATCCACGCCCCAAATCGTGGTCAGATCGAAACCACCACAGTTCGCCGCATTCCACCAGCTCAACAGGAACTCCGCGGTCATCCGGCTCTGCCCCGTGTCACTCTGGGCGATTCGGATCAGCCGTTCCAGTGCCGCCTTCTGTCGTGCGGAGATAACGCCGCTCATGCGGCTTCTCCACGCGATCCCGCACCGGTGGCTACCGCTGGCGCCTTTGGAATCTGTGCAGTTGTAGATACCGGCAGCGATACAGCCCCGTTCTGCGGAGCGCGGCGGATACGCAGGCTCTGCCGAACCTGCGCGGCTTTGGGAGACTTCAAGAACTCCTGGAAATCGCGGTCCTTGGCAAAGACGTAGGCAAGTGCCTTGTCCACTACCTCATCGGCGGAGGCGTGAAGGAAGGCCGCGTACTGATCGATCTGGCTGGCGGTCGATTCATCCAGCCGGATCGTGGCGGTAATCTGGCGAACTTGTGGGATCTCAAGCAATGGCATGGTCTGTGTCCTTTCGGTTGGAATTGAGGTCAGGGTTGAGCGTGCTTTTCGCGTCGTAAAGCAACCCGAAATTGAACTGCTGGGAGGCGCGGTTGTATCCGTGCAATTGGAGGACTTCGCGGACGACGCGGCGTCCCGGCTGTCGTTCGACCTGGACGACCAAATCGACGGCTTCCCCGATTTCGGCTTCGACGTCCTCAAAGGTCGCCTGGGAATGGCTGCGGAGAACGAGATTGGCAAAGCGGCGCAGAGCTTTTACAGCGGAGTTCGCGTGAATGGTGGCAAGCGATCCGGTGTGTCCGGTGTTGAAGGAATCGAGCAGGGTTCGCGCTTCGACCCCGCGCACTTCGCCGAGGATGATGCGGTCGGGACGCCAGCGCAATGCCGCCTTCAACAGATCATCAAAGGTCACCTGATTCCGATAGGTATCGGTCTGGCATTCGACGGCCATCAGGTTTGGCTTTTCGATGCGAAGCTCGCTGGTGTCCTCGATGATGATGATCCGTTCATGGTCGGGAATCGACTGGCCAAGAATGTTTAAGAGGGTGGTCTTCCCGGTTCCGGTTCCGCCACTAATAAGGATGGTCTGGCCACGCTCAATCTGGCTGGCCAGGAACTCCGCAAGCGAGCGAGGAAGCGTACCTCCAGCGATAAGGTCTTCGACGGTGAATCGGCGGCTGGTGAACTTACGGATGACCATCGCGGGAGCTGGGCGTACGACGGGGGGAATGACCGCCGCAAGACGACTCCCATCCGGGAGCTGTGCGTTGAGCAGCGGGTTATCTTCGTCAAGCTTCTTGCCGAGTTTGTTGGCGACGACTTCAAGGCCGGTGCGCAGCCGCGCCGCATCGAACTGAATGCTCTCGTCACGGCGCATGATCCCATCCCGCTCGTACCACCAGGACGAGTCGGGATTTCCCATGATCTCGCTGATGCTTGGGTCGAGCAGCAGCGGTTCAATGGGCCGGAGAAACGGGATAATCAATTCAAAGCTCATGCGCGCCTCACAGAGTTCTAGGCCCGGTGGATTGCCGGGCCTTTTAAGCAAAGGAGAAGCACCCTATTCGGGCACTTCTTCGGGCATATCCTGCGTCTCTTCCGGGCTGGCTTTCTCGGCGCGGTCGAGCTTCAGGATCGAAGCCACTCGCACTTCCCATACGCGCTGCTTTGCGTCCGTCTTTTTGTCCACGCGCTCGCGGCTACGCAGCTCGCCTTCTACGGCTACGTGTGCGCCCTTGGTGAGCGTCTTGGCGTACTCGGCCAATCGGCCCCAGACTACGCAGCGGTGCCACTCGGTGTGGCCGTTGAATTCGCCGGTCTTCTTGTCCTTGTACGAGGTCTTCGTGGCTAGCGAGAGCACGGTAAAGCTGGCGTTGTTGGCGGTGCGGGTGGTGGCGTCGTGGCCAAGGAATCCGATGAGCGAAATGCGGTTCTGATACATGGTGGAGTCTCCTGTTTTGTATTCCCGGATTGGCCGGGTCACCCATTGGCGAAGCCCGAGCAAGGAGCCCGGCTCCCAAGTGCCAAGCCGCGCATTCTGGAGAGGGGCCCAGACTCGTTCTGGGAGAGGAGTCCGGAAAGCAGAGCGGCGACGTGCCGCAGGGCGCCGGATATGGCCCGAAGCGTGTGACCGGACGAACAAGGGATAGAAACGGGAAAACGAGCGCTTCATGGGCGGCATTGAACGAGGTATTCCTGGCGCGGCAACCTCGCGCCTAACCCTGCAGAACCACTCCCTCGACACAGGTGCAAAAGAAGATCGAAGCGAACATCTGGAGCGACGCTGCAAGTTTGGGGACGTGGAGCACTCCCAGGAAAGAAACAAGGTGCCTAGCCGCTGCGATTTGTAGTCGCCAAAGGACATGAAACGTGCCTCGGGAGTGGCTTCGTTTACTCGAACGCCTGGTCAGCTCGGAACTTTATGAGCGTGAGTCCGAGGGGATTGACCTGAACTTCGTTGTTCTGCACAACAGAGCGGAAGACATAGGTGACGCTGGCCGTCCAACGCTGGCGCTTCTGCTCGGTATGATCCGCTGGATTGGTGAAGACTTTCTCGAACTCAATGCGCGCTGAATACGGGGACTGGCGAAGGTCATCAAGAATCACGTTCTTGACTTCAATATCGACGAAGGGCTGGGCGGCATCGCGGACGAAAGAGTCGATAGTCTTATCCTTCCGTTCCTGCTCGATCACCGCACGCTGCACATCCCCATTCATGAAATAGAGTGAGTTGGTGAAATCGCGCTGAATCGCGTAGCGATTTCGCCCAAAATAGAGCTCAGCCCAGCGCGACAGATAGTATTTGTTCTCGGCTTCCTGTGGGCGGTATTTGAGATCGCGATAATCTACGGATTCCGCATGGCCCACGTCATTGATACGAATGACAATGGGGTGAACATTCACTAGTGCCATCTGACCGCGATAGAGAAGCACTCCCAAGAGCACAACGATGCTGGCGAGAACAAGGATCGTGACCTTCAAGTAGGTGTTCATCACGATGGGGTCGCCATACTGTTCGAGATACCTTTCAGCCGCGCGCGTCAAGTCGCGCGAAGCTGGCTCATGGTTCGTCTGAAGCTGTTTTACCGTGGTTGCCATATCGTTTTCTCCAGTACCGGAATCAGAGTCCTCGGAGTGCGAGCGCAATCATTCCCATCGTGCTTCCGCCACCGCCGGTGTGGCCGGAGAAGATCGAGTTTGTAATCTCAGGAATCTTGAACAGAATGTAAACATTTACCAATATCAGCAGAATCAGCAGCGGCATTTTGGCTACCAGCGTTGCCGGATCAAGCGGCATGAGGCTGGAATAGTAGAGGGTATACAGATGCCCGAGAATGGCCATCACCACAGCCGCAACGACCTTATAAAAGCTGAAGCCGATGAATGCTCGCAGCCACCCCCAGAAGAGGAAATTGAGCTTTTCAACCAAGAGAAATGGAATAAAGAGCGGCCCGAGAATGCCGGCGACAGCAGCACCGAGCGCGCCGTAGGCGACAACGGCCGCAATGACCGCCGAAAAGATCGACAACATGATCTGAATAAAGACAACAACGAAGGCGTAGTAAAAGTTCATCATCGCCTTCACAATATTGCTGCCCACCTGTCCCTGCAGATCACTGGTGGCCTGCAGCATCTGGTTAATGCTGTCCTGGCCGATAAGGTTGGCAACATTGGTTGCGCCAACCGTGATGAAATCGTGAAAGGAATACCCAACGCCGGGAATCGCGGAATGGTAGAACTCGATCAGGGTATAGGTGAAAGAGCCCAACACAACGAAATGCACGAACTTCGCCATGCTGAATCCAACACCCCCTTGTGCAGAGGCAAGCGCCTCCTGCACGCCGAACCAGACCATCATTGTTGTGAGCAATGCAACGAACATATGGAAGCCGAGTGCATCGATACTCGGACTCGCAGTATTCGTTAGGGTGTCTATACCTTGGTTGATCCAGTCGAGCAGGTTCATGGCGCACTCCTCTGCGTTTCGGCTCCGGCAATCAATGGCTTTGGGTCAGGCTTGTTCCAAAGCCGGAGAGCAACGGGGCAACTGACGTGTTGTACTGCTGCTGATAGCTGGCCGCGTCTTGAAAACCAGCGGTCAGTGCATCCTGCTGCTGTTTCTGGACGATCATCTGTTGCAAAACTGCGGCTTGGGCGATCTGATTCGCGTCCTGCTGGGCGTGGACCTGCATCAGGGTTGCCTGATTGATCCGCTGGAACGTTGACATGTAGGTCTGCTGGGCAGGATCGCTCGAATAGGTCTGCGATTCGAGCTTCTGGATGTCCGCGGCGCGCTGCTGAGAGTTTGCGCGCATGGTTCCCAGAGTCTGGAGATTGGCCTGCATGATCCCCACGCTAAGATCGCTGGTCGCGCCCTGCGCGGCTACGATCTGTTGGCTCTGCGTGCTTAAGTTCCCATAGAGCGGATAGCGCGGTGGTTGTCCCAGACTCACCGCCTCAAGACCGGCGACGGAGTTGATGCCGCTGTTGATTGCTTGGAGCAGTGCGGGGGTGTTTCCGTAGGTGTTGACCGCAACCACCGTATTCCAGTTTGTCCAAGGTGTCACATAATGCTGGTAAAGCTGGTGCGGTGCCATTGAGAGCTGGTGCGCCAAATTATAGGCGGCCACAATCGTGTTCCGCGTCTGGAGCGCCGTCGTGTAGATCTGCTCGGCCTTTTGAATTTGCTGTTCGGCTTTTTGGATCTGTTGCTCAAATTGCTGTATCTGTTGAATGGCGTGAGCGCCCTGAGTCGGATCGTAGACGATGCCTGAGCCGAACTGAGCGAACGCCTGGGTGCTCAAGAACACAAGGCCGAGAGCGGCAGTTAGTGTGATTTGTTTCATGTGCAAACCTCCTAGGGTTGGGGTTGATTCGTTGAAGGTGCTGTCGTCTGCGGAGTGGTCAGAGAAGCTTGTTTACGGGGATGCGTCTTTCTCCATTCCGCTGCGGGATCCGTCACCGGTGAGGTTGGAGTCTTGCTCAGTGATTGCCCCATACCGCTCGTAAGCGTTTTCATCTGCTGTTGGGCTTTTGCCTGCTCGTCTTTGAACCGCTGCTCTTCGGCAGGAGTGAATACTGGCTGCTGTGCGGATTGGTTGCTTTTGCAGCCCGAAAGCGATAACACGAACCCAAGTGCAAAAACGAAGAGCGTAATTTGTTTGGCAAAGGAATGTCGGTTTTTCACGATGTTCTCCTCAAAAGTTCGGTGGAATGGTGTGGTTCTCGACGGCAGGAAGCAACATGTCCTGACTGATATAAACCTTCACGCGGTAGCCCTCACGGATCGTGATCATCGGCGGGATACTGATGAAGCGGTCGAGAATCGTGGTGGCATTCTGTGACACGCTCGCGGCTACACCATACTTGTAGGCATCCACGCCGTTGCCGGTAAGCGATCCGCCGTTGTTCGACATCTCCGCCGCCGCGCCAATGATGCCAAGCGCAATCGAGGTGCCGAAGATTTGGAGATAGTGGTTGTTGACCTTATCCTTCAGGCCAGTCTCGCCGATCTGGTTCAGGCCCAGGAACTGGTCGAGGTCAACCGAATACCCGTCGGGCATTATCATGCGGTGAAAGGCGACGGCAATGCGCCGCTGCTGTCCGAAACCGGCTGTGCCGATCTTTCTGGCTTCGCCAAGCACAACCGTCCCTTCGGGAACCAACACATGCTGGTGGTCATGCGAATAGACAGGGGCCGTGACCATCACTTTCACCGGCCCGACCGCATCGCCGTCCAACCGATTCATCAGGACGGTTTCGAGGATCGTCCCCTCATAGACGACATACGGCTGGCCGGTCGCGGAATTGATGTTGATCTCGGTCGCACGTTTCTCGGCAGTCGGCGCTTCTTGAGCCGGGCTGCGCGGTGAGACCATACTCGAATACGAGGCCGTTGGCGGATGCTGCAAGCCTCCTGCACTGACCCCCTCGGACTGCGCAGGGTTTGCCGGAGCAAAGTTGTCGGCAAGCAGTCTCGATGGCCCGCGAAGATTCTGGCTCTGGCTATAGGCGAGGTTAGAGGCAAACCTCGCCTTGTAGACAAGCTCTTTCTCCTGAGTATCGAAGGCCAACGCCTGTTCCTGTCTCGGCGTCATTTGTCCAGGCTGCGCTTGTGCGAACTGCGTTCCCATCGCACAAGGCTGTCCCGGCCCACAAGGGCTGTTATACGGGAGCCCGTTTGGCCCGTACGGCGCAGAACCCAGTTGGCCCGGATGCGCTCCTTGCGTTGAATTAGTCAAAGACAGGTCGGCGGAGGGCGGAATGTGCTCGACCCCCTGCTGCTGCTTGGCAAGTTCCCGCTTCATCTCCTCGATGTTTGTCGCCGAGGCGTCCTGCAACATCGGCGTTGGCGGTTTATTCGGATCGAACTTGTTCGCCGGCGTCTTGTGATGCAGAGAACTCAGCGCCGTCGCGACAATGAAGAGCACAGCAATGCCGAGATAAACCTGCATCTTCAGATTGCGGCCAATTACGCCCTTCGGTTCTATAGCCTTGTTCGCTAGACCTGCTTCCGGCGCGTTCTGACCGGATACGGATGCATCGGTCATGGCTGCACCTTCCGCTTAAACTCCATACGCTTTTTGCCGACTTCAAAGTAGCCATCGTCGAGAACCTTGGCCACAATGTACGTCCCGTCGCGCAGCTCGTAGTTGATGAGGTTTGGTGAGCCGTCGCGAACCTCGTAGACGGCGAACTTCTCTGCTGCGTCGGACTTGATGTAGGTGAACTTGGCATCGTGATAGATCGCGGAGACATTAAACGGTGCTCCGCTGTTCTTGTACGAGTAGTCGAACTTCAGCTCGGTCGGATAGATCGCCTTGTACTGGTCCACGGCTTGGGTGACATGGGATCGGAGCGCCTGGAGTTGACCTTCGACCGCTGCCACCTCTGACGCCGGAACATACTGCGCCGGACCGGCGGAAGCAACAAGCGCCGACTGGTCCACCGGCTCAACGATAATCTTCAGATCAGGGTCACCCGCGCGGTCGGCCACGTCTTCGAGAGTGAAGGAATAGATGTTGCCCTTGTCGGTGATCAGGTTGAGATTGGAGTGAATGCCGCTCTTGGCCGGATGGACAAAGCAGAAGTTGCCCACCACATCGATGATCCAGAACTCTTTGTCGCCTGTTGCCGCCTCGATGATCTTCTCGGTGGAGGGAAGCTGGATCAGGGTCGTGTATTTGACCTTGGCGCGAATGTTCACAATGTCTTTCGCGTGATAGACAATCGTCCGCGCGGTGGTGTCGGCGTGGAGTGGTAACGCGAGGCTGAGAGCTAAGCAAAGTCTTACTAAACGCGTCTTCATGAGGCGCGGGCTCCTTTCACTGTTGGGGCTGGGTTCGTGGGTCGGGCAACGGCAAACAATTTCCTGCCGGACCTGAAGGGATGATCTTCGGCGAGCCGACGCAGGCCGTCGGCGATGCCGTACTGCTCAAAATACTCCTGCTTGAGAAGGTTGTCCTTGGCGTTGTTGGTGGCCATCCAGTAGGAGAGCGAGTCCACATTCAGGTGAACCTTCTTTGATCCGTTCTGCTTTCGAATCAGCATCTGTCCCGGAGGAATCAGCCCAGCGATCAGCCCAAGTTCCGTGTCGTTCAGCCCGAACGCGTCGCGATATACATCCGGCTCCATGTCCGGGTTCGCAAGGAAGATCTTCGTTGGACAGCTCTCGGCAACGATAGTGAGCATCCCCGAGGTGGCTAGTTCTTTGATCGACTGTGTGGCAAGCACCATCGCGGCATTGTGCTTGCGCCAGGTCTTCTGCGCCTGGGTCACGTAATTCCGGATCGTTTCGTTGCGGATGAACAGCCAAGCCTCATCGAGCAGGAAGATTTTGAATGTCGCCAGCTTCTTCGGATTGCCAATCTCGTTGCTGGCTCGGTGCAGGACATAGAACAGAAGCGGCTCCAACACCTCGGGCGCGTCATTCCATCCGTGGAAATTGAAGGTCTGGAAGCGGCTGAAACTGAGGGTGTCCTGCACGTTATCAAACAGAAACCCATACTGCCCGGCCCGCGTCCAGCGGTGCAGACGCTCTTTCAGGCTGCCGATGATCTCTGCGAAGTTCGATACCGTACGCTGTTCCGGGTCGAGCATGTACATGCGCTCGATGGCGGAATAAAGGTGGCGTTCCTCGGTGAACTCAAGCCGGTAGCGGTCTCCTTCAATGAGCACGCGGAAGAGCGAGAATAGAAATTGCAGGTTTTCCCGTGTCGGCTCCAGCGAGAATGGATTGATCGAGAAGTCGCGCGATTCCTGGCCAACGTTCAGGTATGATCCGCCGAAGATCCGCGTGAGCGACTGAAAGCTGCCGCCAATGTCGAAAATGTAGGTCTGCGGCTGGTACTTCTGCGCGTTCTGTAACAGAAAGTTGCAGAGGAAACTCTTTCCTGACCCGGTTGCTCCCAACACCAACGTGTGCGCGACTTCGCGGTTATGCAGATTCAGGTAGTAGGGCGTGGCATTATCGGTTTCGAGCACCGCCAGATATTCGCAGCCCAGATGCTCGTTCCACGTTTCTCCTGGATGCACTGTGAAGAGGAACGACAGGTCCGCGTAGTTTGTGTTCAGCAGGAGCATCTTGCGCAGATTCGTCTGGTAGTTGCCGGGAACGATGGCGAAGTAGGCATTGAGCTGGTTGTAGGTCTCCGGCTGCAGCGCACCATCGGCTGCGGTGAAGATGCGGGCGAAGTCCGCGAGCACCCGGTCGATGGCACGCAGTTCCTCGGCGTAGAGGACGATGGTGAGCGAAAAATCTCCCATAGACTGGCCATCGCCAAGCGCCCGGAGGCAGTCGCCAAGGTTCTCAATGTCTGCCTGCTTGGATTCGTCGATCAGAACATCGCGCGGATTGACCGTCGCTGGATCGCTCTGCATGGAGGAGACAAACGAGGTCTTCGAAATGTTGAAGTGGCGCTTGCGCTTCATCACCTCCTTGCGGGCGTGCGCGTTTTCAAGCAACACCCATTCACTGACAGCGATGAAGTTGGCCGGAATGTCCAGCAGAGATTTGAGTACCAGAGGCTGCGTTTCCGCGATAGCCTCGCGCATCGTGAGCACCTTGACGAAGTAACTGCCAACGCACAGATGGTCGCGTTCTGCCTCGATCTCCGAGTTGGCCACCTGGTAATCCAGAAACTGCGTGCTCTTCGGGCGGCCCTCGATGCGCCAATCCTCGTAATTCAAGAGTCGTCGCAGGAATGTGAAGCACTCCTGTGCTCCGAGGACTTCGATCTCCACTGCGTCCGCGAGTTGGCGGACGAAGCTCTGCACCCGCTGGTCGAGCTTGGTGTAATCAGCATCGATTTGTGACCGCAGGAGCGTTTTCTGCTTGCTGTTCGAGAACTGGGCGCGCAACCCCTCGTAGCCGCCCTTCGGGTCGGTGAAAAGCTGCGCCACAGCGGGCATGATGCCGGTCTTCGAGCGCGCCCCTTCGAGAACCACCGCATAGAAAATATCAATCTGATAAATGTGTTCAAGTTTTGCGGTAAAGAACTCCTTGCGCTGATCGACGGCGGCCTGCACAACAGGGTCGTCATAGTCTGCAAAGGGAATCTCCGGCCGATTGGTTTTGAAGAGATATTGGTAGATGTGGAATCCGGGACCAAAACTCTTGAGCGCCGCCTCCAGCCGCTTTACCACATACTCCTGGGCCGCTTGATCGAGACTCTCGTAGTCCACACCGCGCACGCGCATAACCATGCCAACGTCACCGCTCTTGGTCAAGAATGCGCCGTCGCGCCAGAACCCATATAAGTTCAAGTGTGCATTCAGCGCGGCGGCTTCCTTCCACGGTTTCAGGACTCGATCCACTCGAAACATCAGCGCACCTCGACTGCGGGTATTTCCTGTTTGCCGGCGTCGTAGCGCAGCTTGAATCGCTCGCTCTGCCCCACAATCTTCAGCATTTCCGGGTCGGTGTTGGTGATCCACCTCCCGAAGGCGTATCCGCCGACGAAGACCACCGCGCCGGCCAACAAGCTTTCGAAGAGGTTGAAGACCCCCACGGCTCCGACGCAGACGAAGTAAAAGATCGTTCGCTCAACTCCGAGGTACGTCAGGGGTTTGTGCAGGCTTTTGTAGACCCGATTTCTCCGCCGAACTCGTTGTTGCGTCTGCATCCGCTAGACGCCCCACAACCAGGTCAGAACGTTGGTTGCAAGCACGGCAATTCCTGTGCCAGCTGCAATACCTGCCAGGGACTTCTTGGCACCGGGCTCGCCGTGTGCAAACTGGTATCCGCCCACCACAATGGCAATCAGGCTGGCGACCTTCGCCACTGTTCCGGTGAAGAGCGTTTGCAACGCGGTAAAGCCGTTGTCGAACGGTGAGCCTTGGGCCATCGCAAGAGCGGGGAATAGGATCAGCAGGGCGAGGATGTTAAGGCTGGGGCGAATCCGGCGCAAGCGATCCCGGAGAAGAGCCTGCCATCGGTGACTTGGCGCAAGCAGAACGATCATTGGGCACCTCCAGCGGCCTTGAGCGACCGCGATGTACGGAAAGTAGAGGCCAATTCAAAGCTCCGCGTTTGATAACCTTTCGGAAGTTGGCGATAACTTTTTGGATTTGGAGGGAGTCTGGAACGCTGTGCGAGAATCACGCCAGCTGGGGAACATCAAGATTGCGCGGATTAGGTAATGTGATGCATTTTAAGAGCGCGGGACCGTCGCGTGTGCGCTGTTGGCAGAAGGGCCGGAGATAGTCGAATGAAAGAGGAACTGGAGCGAAAATTGGTCGAGCGCTGGCCGACTTGGTTTGATGTCAACGGCAGCATCAAACGTACACTTATGCCGTTCGGCTTTGAGCATGGCGACGGGTGGTTTGGAATCGTGTGGCGTCTATGCGAACAGTTGGAGCCAGCGGTCAACCGTTTGGAAAAGGAAACAGGACGCAAGTTCGAGGTGTTTCAGGTCAAGGAAAAGTTCGGTGGCCTGCGCTTCTATTGCGACTCTTCCACCGACGAGATCGACGCTCTCATCAGAACGGCAGAAGAGGAATCCACGCGAACTTGCGATGTCTGCGGCCGAAAGGGAACAACGCGGGGTGGGGGTTGGATACGGACGAGATGTGATGAGCATGGCGATGGAAATGCCTGATAAGGCAGAGGGCGATGGATATTCATAGTCAAATGAGATCAACTTAGTTCAATTCATAATTTTCACTAAAATGGCGATTTATATGGCAACATATATGTTCAGTCAGGTTCAGAATGAACGCCTGATCCGTATATGCTTGCAAATAATCCATTTCGTCAACTTTGCAGTGGCCTGAAGGATGGCACCCTCCTGCCAGCCTCGGTGCGTGCCGAGATTCTTGCCTCGGACCAGGTGGTTCAGGTCGCCGACCGCAAGGTCGAAGTCGACGCCATCGTGGAGTTCAACGTAGCGGATCTGGCGCAAAAGCCGATCAGAGCCGCCATTGAATTCAAATCCCGGTTAACGCCGATGGCGTTGGAGGGGGCGGTGCACCAAGTGCTGCAAGTCCGCAACGAATTGCGTGGAGTCGCAGAATATGGCGACCTGTACCCGATGATCGCCGCACCGTACCTCTCCGATTCGGTGCAGAAGCGTTGCAAGGAACTGGGCGTTGGGTACATCGACCTCAACGGCAACTTCCTGCTTGCGCATCAAGGTGTATACGTCGACGTGGCGCGGCCTGCAACTGTCGTCAAGCATCCCCAAGGCGTGAAGCGGATCTTCGCCGGACGGTCGCGCCGGATCATCCGGGTATTGCTGGCGAATCCGTTCAAGCCGTTTCGGCTGGAGGAACTGGCGTCGGAAGCCGAGCTCAGCGTGGGGCAGGCGTTTCAGGTTACGAAGCGCCTGCTGGAAGATGCGCTGCTGGAGCGCACGTCCGAAGGACGAGTCCTCACCAAGCCCCGCCAACTGCTCAGGCTCTTCGCCAAAGAATTGCGAAGCGACTATCAGGAGAATCGCAAAATTTTCCACGGATTCTCTGAACGGCCATTGCGCGAGGTGGCGGACCATCTGACCACTCTATGCGAGCAGAAGGGCATACCGTGCGTGTTCACTCTGACGAGCGGACTTGAACCACACGAACGGAACCTCCGCGAAGAATTGACCGCGGCCTATATCGGCGTAGCTGCCGGAGAGATCCGAGATGCGCTGCGCCTAGAAGCGGTGGGGAAAGGCGCCAACGTTCTCTTGATGACGCCGCCGGAGACGGACAACACCAGCGCCGGTGGAGTCTTCTACCTTCCACGCAAACTCACCAGTGGCCTCACGGGAGTGAACCTGGTGCAGTTGTTCGCGGACTTCAGCCTACAAAGCGGCCGCGGCGAGGAGCAGGCGGAGTTCTTGATTGAACACGCATTGGGTTTTCGCGAATGATGCCGAACAGATCCGGAGATATGCGCAATTATCCGGGCAGTTAGTCAGCGAGGAGGAGGCGATTTATGGCGCAGGGGCCGATCTTGATTTTTGATAAATCCACTCTTCAGGCTCTCAATCCCGATGAAGCGAACTGGTTGGACAACTTCTTCGTGTCCAACATCACGCCGCTCTTCTATATCGAGACACTGGCAGATCTTGAGAAAGAGGTGCGAAAGGGCAAAACGCCCGAACAAGTAGTCGGTGAAATTGCTTATAAAAGTCCCGATATGCAGGCCCATCCCAACATCCATCACCTCACGCTGATATGGGGCGAGTTGATGGGCAAGGGAGAGATTAAAATGGTCGGGTTCCCCATCCTGGGAGGGGGGCAGCCAGTAACACTCGGAGGAGCTACCGGAGTCATCTATAAACAGTCTCCCGAAGCGGAGGCGCTCAATCGCTGGCAACATGGTGAATTTCTCGAAGTAGAACGAGGCATGGCCAAGAGGTGGAGGCAAGAACTGGCGTCGATAGATCTCCAGACGATGGCAGCGAGCTTTAAGGGAATTCACGAACAAGCAGGGAAACCGCATGAGCTCACAGACATCAAGACCCTCGCCGACAGCATTATTGACGGTCCCGACCAGGAAGCCGTTCTGCGGTTGGGGCTGGAGTTGACCATCGGATACGGCGATTGGGGAGAACAGATCATGGCTCGCTGGAATTACTCTGGGCGGACCAGAATTCGTGACTATGCCCCCTATCTCACTTATGTCCTGACCGTTGATCTATTCTTCTACTTGGCAATGGCGGCAAGCCAGATCGGAAGTCTGCGAAGCAGCAATAAGGCGGATATTGCCTATCTCTATTACCTGCCGTTCTGCATGGTCTTCACGTCACGCGACAACCTGCTGGTTCGCTCCACGCCACTCTTCCTTCGTTCAGATCAAAGTTTCGTTCATGGTGACGATTTGAAGGCCGATTTGAAGAAACTGGACCTTCATTACGATGCACTGCCAGACGAGCAGAAGAAAAAGGGTGTATACAGCTTTGCCGCGTACCCTCCCGATGACGACTCATTTCTTGTGACGCGGCTCTGGAAAAAGCACATGAGGCCACCCAGCATTTCACAACAACATCCTTCGAAATATGAAGGCAAGACGCTGTGCGTGCCTCCTGCCGGATCTGACCCGAAGGAAGTCATCAAGGCGCTCGACGATTTTGAGAAGAACGCGGTTCCGCTCTCTCCTGAGACGCCCATCGCGATGGATGAGGCAGCGGTCGTCCAATTCACGCGATTTATCCGGCAAAAGAAGGGAAAATGGGTACGGGTGCCCGAGAATAAATAGGTAGCGTCGTCCCGTAAAGAGCGTCGACTTCAGCCTGCAAAGCGGCCCTGGTGAGGAGCAGGCTGAGTTCTTGATTGAACATGCATTGGGCTTCCCGCGAATGATGCCGAACGTCATCGAAATCACGAAGGATTTTCCGCCATCTCGCGAACGTGCGGTTCTTCTTGAACTGCTGCGCGTAGTCACCGGCATGCAGGATGCGGGCATCAGTTTCGTCATCTGCGGCGGTTGGGTTCCGTTCCTCAAAGAACTCGCCAGACAGCATCACACCGCCCATAGCATGAGCCTGGACATCGATCTCGTGCTCCGGGCGGCGGCCCGTGAGCGAGAGAGTATCGATCAAGTAAGCCTGTTGCTCGCGGAGACACTCGCATTTCGGCGCGACCGAGATTCAAGCTTTCGCTACGAGAAAGACGTGGATGGAAACATCATTCAACTGGACCTCATGGCGGACATCCGGCGCGTTCAGGAAGATCAGGCCGTCATGAAGTTTCAGGGTATCTCCAGTTCGTTGGACCTGTGTCTAATTGACGGCGGCGAAGAACTGGGCGATCACGTCGAGCCGATTCGAATCGACTGGCGCGACGGAGAGCGTACGGGGAGTAGCGAGTTTCTGATTCCCGATGCGGTCGGCTTCCTGATCCTGAAGACCGCAGTCTGTCGCTTCCGAGAGAAGCCCAAAGACCCGTACGATATTTACTACTACTGCCGCTACTCGGAGGACGCCACCTTAATCCGACAGCGGCTAGAATCTGGTAAAACACAACCAGCCATCGTGCGCACGATAGCGGCGCTACAACGCATGTTCGGATACGAAGACACTAAATGGGTGGAGATGGCTCTCGATCACATGAACATCACCGGCGAAGACCGGGATCGCGAAGCTCGGTTTATCGTTCGTGCCGTTATGAAGACCGTTGTCGGACTGTAGCGCGACTCAACCAATTGCGGTATTTCGATTGGACCATAAAGTAGGCCAGTAGAGCGGAACTGTGTAGGGTGGAGGCGGCGGTTTTCCGGGAGCTTAACCGTTCCAGAATCGGTCGCCCAGGAGGTTAGCTGAGACGACTTAATGAGGACCAATCGTCTCCAATAGGGGTTAGGCGCTCGAGAAGCCAGACTTGGGGGGAGATTGCCAGGTGAGATAGATGGGCGCGCTGGCGGAACGCGCCAGCCCCCAGTCATCCGGTGATCGCGCCTGGATTCTGGCGGTCGTATTCGGCGTAGAAGGCAGCCGATTGCGGTATGTCGTCGGGCTCGATCCCGGGGCTGATCATGCCGGGCCACTCGGAAAAAATAGTCCATATCAGCAGATACATCATCGACGGCGCGTCGCCGTGGGCGATAGTTTCGCGCGCATGCTCGACACGCCCGCTCTTGTCGCCGTGAATGGCGCTGACGGTCACAACCGAGTTCTCAGCGGCGGATTTCGTGGGATGCGAAACCTCGCTCAGGCCGCCATAGGCCGCGCCATATGTGGACGCCTTTCTTCCGTGTCCATCTTCGTATGACTTCACACGAGAAACCTCGGGAATACCGTGCTTGTGCTTCGCTTGATGCCAGAGCTTGGCGTGTCGGGCCGAATCTTCCAGACGGAATTCATATCTAAGCATCCACGTCTCCCAATAAGCCCTGCGCATTACGTCGCTGGCGTCCATCAAGCCAGCTTCCAGCAACACGAGGAAAGCGCGGAAGAGCGAGGTCGCTCGGAGCAGCGCATAGGTCGCTGCGCTGAGCTGAGTGTAATCCTGTAAGTCCTTGCAGTCCCTGAGGCCAATGAAGGACAGCGCCGATTCAAGCTCGAAGAGACATTTCTGAAATTCGTCATAGTCGTACAGGCTAGACATTCGCTCTGACACCCTCCGGGGTGAGTTGGCACTATCCGTTTGGAGCCGGTGCATCAGCCATTTCGCGCTCCGTGGTGATAGCTGGCAGCGAAATGTACTTCACCGCCGCGCATTCCCGGTGTCCTCAACCAATCCGAGCAACTGACCATAGTTGCGAACGAAAGTTTCATCCGTCGCATCCCTGCTCTGCAGATATTTGAAGCTCAGAAGAGGTGGCGCTTGGACCACTGCTGTGTTGTAGTCCAAGGCAATCTCGAGAGCTATTTCGGGCGTGAAATTCCCAACTTTTAGCAACAGATATGCCTGCTTGTGGGACTCATCCGCAGCTTGGTGCAGGTCGCCGTACAACAAACCTATGTTCCAGAAGTCGCCAGTTAAGAAGAAGATCAACACGGTCAGCACAACATGTGGGATGAACTCAGTTGGCTTATCGGCACTCCGCAGGCGGTAACTCACAATCAGGGCTATAGCCGCAAGCGTCAGACCAACCGATCCTACAAGAAAGAACAAACTACGGCACTTTGCCGCCAGGGATCGAGTGTAGAAGGACGATTCAAGGATCATTTCGATCATCCTTCTAGGACCGCGAGGGTGTTTGCTCCTCCAATAGTTGGGATCGATTGGCTCGTCGCATTTTCCTATCTCTTCCTCAATGCTTGCACACCTCTCCGGAGACGGCTGGATTCCGAGACCGTTTAGGAGTTGGTCCATGCGACGGGGTATGTCCGCCTTGCTGACCCAATATAGTGCACGATATTTGAGCCACATTTGGAGAAGTTGAGTGCAGGCGATTGCCGATATCAGAATCGCATCCTCAGTATCTCCACTGGGCCTTAGGGCAAGAATCGTGAGTAGAAGGAGTATGCCACTCAAGATCAAACTTCCTTTGAGAGCCTTTTGGCTCTTGTCAAAATAGCATCTTGACGCTTGGTAGAGATTCATCCAAAGAACTCCTTCCCGAAAATCGCATTCAGGTTTTGAAAGGCCTCGTCGGTCCGCGAGTCCTGGTACGCGGCACGCAGCGCGCTATTCGCTGATCTTACATCCGCGTCTAAGAAAGCCTTTTGACTGTCGGTCAGCGCTGGCGCTTTTACGGCGGGGGCGCCGGAGACCAAGGGCATGAGGTCCCCAGATGTGTATGCGGTTTTTAGTTCGGCAATGGCGGTAGCGAAAGCATGAAGCAAATACCCATAGCGCTGGATCTGTTGTTTAAGAGCGAGGAATTTCTTGCTGACGGCTAACTCAATGTAGTAGGAAAGGAATTCGTCGTTGAGCTGGGTCTTGTTCCAATACTTAACTAGACGAACCGCCTTTCTATACGTTCCGTTGTGGTAGTCATGCAACTCGGCGCAAAGCTCTGTGTCCTTACGCGGATTCGATCTCATCCATCCGCCAGTGCCGTCCGGAACAAGGTAGAACGCCTCTGAGCCATCAAACGGAATCATGCGGAAACACGGTACCACGTCGAAGCCAATGCCCGTCGACTCCGAGGTCGCAGCGACGGTCGTTTGAAAACTTACGCATTGTCCATCGCGTCTGCTTTGCGATGAGGGATACGTATCCCGTAATCCATCGCGGAAGCCGTTCAGGACTTTCACCGAGTCCACGTATCCATTAGTCAGATACCTGTCCTGATACAGCCGAGTTCGGCCTACATCGCTCATGATCGTGAAAGGCAATCGCGTCCTATCTCGCTCGTAGACCAACGTTCCTCCATCCATTGGAAGAAAGAGGTCGATGTCGTCGAGAGGCCATATCTTGGTATGGCGCGCGAACGACCCCCCAAGGAAATCAGAATCTTCGCGGCTCAGCAATTCCGGAAAGGAAGGATCTAAATTTGCTTTATTGCGAAGGACCTGGCGTAGGTATTTCTGACTATCCGAGGCGCGGCTTCGGGCAGTGGCCGGAATCGCGATTTTCTTCCCGAGAAAATCTTCCAACTGAGCGTCAACCGCAGCTTCCTCTTTGAGGCCCATTGCGCACACAACTCCTTTCTGCCAGTTATGTTCGGCTCGCATGGCATCGGTCCGTGCCCAAGCCGATGAGCAAACAAATTGGAATCGCTAACTGGGATTGTATCAATGCCGCCTTTTTGGGGAACCGGAAACAGTGATCGCTTAACTCACGCATACGCAGGCCGGACAAAATATCGCATGGGAATGCAGGTGGCTCTGCGCTCACAATTGTTTGGGCCGGATCGTTCTGCTTTGGTTGCAAGGGAGCCAGACATGGATCAGCCGTACGCCGGGAAAAATTCGCCGAGCAGATTTTTCCATTCGCCGATGGCAACACTCGTATACTTGGTTTCGTCATCCAAGGCTTCGCGTGCCGCGCGTGCCGCCTTCTCCGCTTTCGCGATCACTTTCTGGCGGTCGCTTCCCTGGACATTTTTCCCGAGATACCCGTCCACGAGGTCACCGGTGATGGGGTCGTAGCAGGCAGCCGAAAGGTACCCCGGCAGCGCTTCGAAGAAACAACACAGCATAGAACTGTACGTGTAGGACTGGGTGTAGCCCCGGTAGCGGTCGTAGAGGATGCACTCCAAATGGAATCCCCGGAGCGGCTTGCTGACTTCCCGATTCCACGCTTTCACCATCTTCACGAGCGGCTTGAAGCAGCCATCCATGTTCTTGTTGATCTGCGTCATGCGCTCGGCAAACGTGACCGGGTCTGTGAGTATCCACTCCTTACGGTAGGTATCGGGAATCTGATAGCCGCCGGTATTAATGAAAAATGACGGCACCACATCGAGGCGGAACTCGGAAAGCTTCATCGTCACGCAGTTGCGGTCGATACCGCACGGAGTGTTCGGGTAAGCTTCATCGAGGATGGCTTTGAACCTCCGCAGCACTTGGCCGGTACCCTCCGCAGTGTCCCATCCCTTGTTCTGGCCGTAATGGAGGATTACCATCACATCGACATCAACTTCGGAAAGGTATCTAATCAGCGAATCGCGGTCCCAGGAGCCGATAACCCGCGCCTCCTCGTCATGCAGTTGCAGCTTGGCTTTGATCTTCGCGATCACATTTGCCTTGCAATTTGCTACAGCCGTCTCTTGGCGGTCAGTGATGTTCAGGTTAGCTGCAAATACCTGGAATGATTCTTTGACGGTAGTGGCCATTAGTAACTCTTCCTATGTTACAGACAACACTTAGGCGTTGTAGCTAGATCAGCGTGCGGGCGCAAGTCGCCAGGGGATGTCGGCCGCGTCCTGTTCCAGCCTGTCGCATCTTAGGAACTCTGGCGTAGGAAGGTCAAGGAAAGACCCAAGAGGAATGGTGTCCTATCGTGGAAATGTATCGCTAAAAACCATATTCCATTGCCGAATCGACTCTTGAGTTGCCCCGCAGCGCTCAGCTTGCATTGCAAGTTTGCAGTGTTGAGCCGCGGTCTGAATCGCATTGTTTAGCGCTTCCCGCTTCGGATCAGTTCCAGCAGCCGCCACCAGACCAGGTACCCCCTTTGGGTTCTGCAAAGCCCGACAGCGCCGTCTCACGAGCAGCTCCAGTGCCGCCGCGACGCAATCAGCGTGTGATCTTGCGCCAATACATATGCCATCTTGCGCAAGGAGAAGTTCCACGTGAAAACCACTGAGTGCTTGCGTCGCTGATCGGAGCGTCGACCAATATTTTACGAGGCGTGCCACGCTCTTAAGCTTTCCGCCGCTTCGCTTGTCCGCGTCAGAGATGTACTTGTTGTGCAGTTGCGGCGAAGTCGCAGTCCACCAGCCGTATCCGTCGGGTATACAGAACACCGGATAGTTGTCTTCTCCAGGCCCGGAGAAGAACCCGGGCACTACATCAACTGGATGAAGACCATCTCTGAACGAGACGACAATCACTTGACCGTCACGCCCGATGTCTGTCTTAGTGAACCTGTCTTGCAACTGGTAGCGTACGTTTTGGAGCACCGTATCCGATCGCTTGTAATGGTCCCCCTGTTTTACCGCATCGCGCTTCAAGACCAGCAGCAGATCAATGTCACTGGAACTCTTGATGGCGGAGCGCCGCACATAGCTTCCAATTCTCACGACCTGATTTGTTGCAAAGACTGCCTTTAGCCGGGCTTGGATGCTACGCTGGTGGGCGGCAAAGATCTCCTGCTCCAGCACGTCGGGCGTAATTTTCCGGAGAAGCTTGGCAAACCGGCTAGCCACGGCAACCTGAGCTCTTGTCTGCATCCCCACCTCAGCTTAGTGACCCACTGTAAACTTCTAAGTTTAGCCTAAAGAAAAGTCGGGGCAGTTCTGGTGTACCGCCCAGGAAAGGAAGAGAAGATAGCCCACCCTGGGTCTACGGGCCCGCCCCGGGCTTACGCCGACGCGGGCGAGTTGATCGTGGTCAACGATAGCGACGAGGCAGACCGACGTTAACGGACACAAGGAAAAGACTCGTTCGTTGCTGCCCAAGCACGCGGTATTACATGCACGAGCTCTGTATGCGCCGTGTTCGTGCTGCCCGTAGCACCTCGGTTTTTCGAACATCAAATCCCGCCAAAATCGCGGCTTTCCTGGTATGAAGAAAAGGCGAAAACGAGGGGTTTTGAGGCCGCCCAAAACCCGCAAAAAGGTGCGAATTCACTGCCTCTGCGGAATGGAAAAATGAGCGAAATTAGTGTGGGGACTTTTGTGGGGACCTTAGATAAAAAAAGTGGCAAAAACTAAGTAATTCTGCAACTTTCACCTGCTTGCGATTTCCTTGTAAACCACTAATAACAAGCAACATCGAACAAACCTGAGCAACCCTGAAAAAAATACAGGGCTAGCTGTTAACCGAAGGGTTGTAGGTTCGAGTCCTACCTGAGGAGCCATTCTTTTCAGTAGATTACAAACTCCCGAACAGAACTTCTCCGCATTTGGATTGAGAGCGTGATCTCGCGCCATCCAGCCGTTCATTCAGCGGCTGGGGCTGTGCATTTACGCGGGCGTTCAAGCGGTGGGTGGCATTCAACGCCATCCCGCTTAAGCAGAACCCTACCCGCCGGCTGCGGCATTGCGCGCGCCGAGGCAGCCCACTGGTGGCGATGATGGTACGCCGCAGTCGATGGAGGAGGCTTACAGAAGGAATGCTCTGGTGCGAAGAGACGGCTGGACGCTCTTCCGGATTAGACGATTGGCGATCATCGCTCATATTCCCGGGTCTCCAAAATGGCTAAGTGATTTCCGGCAATCCCACTAATTGCCAACTGCCTCGATGTTCCTTCAGGGTTCCGCGGCCACATCGCACTCTTGACCTCTTCCCCAACTTGCTCCATTGTTGATCTTAAATACTGCAATGCATTCTTTGCGCCTCAAACGGTCTGCCGCTATCATCTCGCTCGCTGTCCTTTGCCTCGTCCTCCGCTCCAGCGCAGGCCCATTTGCCGCGCCTCCGTCCACCCGTATGAGTTCGCTTCCGCCCCGCACTCTCTGGGCATGGGAGAGGCCTGAAGATCTCCGAGCCATCGATCCCCGCACCACGGCCATCGCCTTTCTTGATCGCACTCTGCTCATCGGCTCGCGCGTCGTCAGCCAGCCGCGCAGCCAGTCCCTCACCTATCCTGCCAACACCGTCCTCATCGCCGTGGTCCGCATTCAGGTTCAGCCCGGAGCACTTCTCGACGACGCGCAGCAGCGCGAGGTATTCGACCTTTTGCTTCGCTCTGCCTCGCAGCCCGGCATCGCCGCCTTGCAAATTGATTTTGACGCCACCCGCTCGCAGCGTCGCTTCTACGCCGCTCTTCTGCGCAATCTCCGGCCCCGTCTTCCCGCCGCGCTCCCGCTCTCCATCACCGCTCTCGCCTCCTGGTGCACGCACGACCGCTGGCTATCCGGCCTTCCCATCGACGAAGCCGTTCCCATGCTCTTCCGCATGGAGCCAGACCGCCGCCGCGCCCGTCCCGGCTCGCCTGAGCTTCAAATTCGCGAGCCTCTCTGCCAATCCGCCGTCGGACTTTCCACCCGCGAGCCCTGGCCCGCCGACCTCGCCGCCCGTCGTGTCTATCTCTTTGCCGACCGCGGCTGGCTCACCGATTTCGCTCTGCTCTCTGAAAGGAAGCTGCCATGAAGCGCCTGCCCTTTGCCGCCCTGCTCCTCCTGTTCCTCCTGCCTTTTTTCACCGTGCAGGCCTGTGGCCCGGACTTCGCTCCCGACGTCTTCATCCAGAAGCTCGGCCCAGATGACTCCGCACAGTTCGCGGCGGGCAAGCTCGGCATTCTTCTCCCCACCTATCCCCGCGCCGATCTCACCGTCGCCTTCCGCTATCTCAACGGAGGCACTCTCAACCCCGCCGAGCGCGCCGCCTACACTCCCATCCCCACCCGCCTCCAGCTTGAAAACCAGGAAGCTGTCCGGCCTGTCAAAATAGAAATTCCGCCCCTCCAACTCTGGCTGAATCTCCGCGCCCAGTACGTCACCGCCCAGCTGGCCTCGCCATCCACCGTCGCCATCGACCAGCAGACCAACCTCAAGATCACCGATCCCGTCAGCAAAGTCACCGTAGATACCGACTACCTCAACTGTTCTGACGATGCCTTCCACACCGCCGTCCTCACCCTCAACTCCCGAGCCAAAACCTGGGGCGCCACTTCGCCCTTGCTCGCCGATTGGCTCCGTGCTCAGGACGCTGTCTTCGCCAACTGCCGCGCCGACTCCGTCACCCTCCCCGCGCCCGCACCGGCCTCCGCGCCTCCGCTTCTCCGCGCAGACCGCGCCTATCAACTGGCCGCCGCCCACTTCTACGCTTCGCAATTCGACGATGCCCGCGCCGCCTTTGATGACATCGCCCGCGACTCCGCTTCTCCCTGGCAGCCCCTCGCCGGATACCTCGCCGCACGCACTCTCGTCCGCCAGGCATTCCTCATCAGTCAGCCCGGGGCTGATCTCTCCGGCGCAACCTTCAATCCCGATCTCATGCGCCAGGCGCAAACCCGTCTCCAGGCGCTAGTCGCCGATAAATCTCCCAACCTTCCGCGCCCCGCCATCCACAATCTCCTCGACCTGGTTCGCATCCGTCTCGATCCCACTGCCCGTCTCCATGAGCTCTCCACCGCGCTCGCCGGCCCCCAGGCTGATCCCCGCTTCCAGCAGCATCTCCGCGATCTCACCTGGTTTCTCGACATCCACTGCGACCAGATGCCCCTCCGCGAAGACGTCTCGCTCGACACCGCCTCACACTCCGCGACCCTCGAGAAGTTCCGCACCGCCTACCACCAGCTCGAACCCATCCGCACCTCTTCCACTCTCGTTGACTGGCTCCTCACCTTCCAGTCTCCGGCGGACTCCGCCCGCACCCACGCCATCGCCCAGTGGAACTCCACTCATCAGCTCTACTGGCTCGTCGCCGCCATCTCCAAGGCCACCGCCGCTGATTCCGCCGCTCCCGCACTCATCGAGGCCGCCGCCGCGCAGAGTCCCGACTCTCCCGCCTGGGAGTCCCTCACCTTCCACCGCGCCCGCCTCCTCATCGCTCTCGGCAAATCCCCGGAGTCCCGCACCCTTCTCACCCAGGTCCTCCCGCGCATTCAATCCGGCAAGCGCGACTCTTCCATCAACGCCTTCACCTCGCTCCGCATGGCCACCGCCCCCGACCTTACCGAGTTTCTCCAGTTCGCCCCCCGCAAAATCATCGAGCAGGGCTCGGAAGCCTATTACGCTCTCGGCGAATGCACCCAGGTCATGACCGAGAATCCCAGGCGCAGTTACGATTGCGCGAAAGCTGTCGATCCCACTCAGTTCAGTGATGATGCGGTCGCCTTCTTCAACACCCAGGCTCCGCTCTCTGTCCTCATCGAATCCGCATCCGCCCCGCAGCTCTCCCCGCAGCTTCGCCGCTCGCTCGCCATCATGGCCTGGGTTCGCGCCGTCCTTCTCAAAGACGATGCCTCCGCTGCCCGCCTCTTCCCCATGCTCCCCGCCAAGCTTCAGCAGCAGGCCGGCTCCGGCACCGGATTCCTTCCCCTTGTCACCATCGTCCGCAATCCCG
Source organism: uncultured Acidobacteriota bacterium (assembly GCA_903832295.1). Lineage (GTDB taxonomy): Bacteria > Acidobacteriota > Terriglobia > Terriglobales > Acidobacteriaceae > TOLSYN. The sequence continues at coordinate 3,986 of CAILAZ010000099.1, read as the reverse complement.
GACTCCTCCCCTATCTCGAGCCCGGCGTCCAGCGCTCTTACTCCTATGACTTCATCGAGAGCTATCGCGACAACTGGTGGTCGCGCAACTGGCAGTCCAGCCCATACGGCTCCAACTTCCCCAAGGAGAAAACTCCTGTTGCCTTCCTCTCCTCCGCCCAGCGTGCCGAGGGCGCGCGCCAGTTCACCACTCTTGCAGGGCAGGGAAGCGCCATCTCCACTCTCGGAGGCCAGGTCATCGCCTACGCCAACTCGCACCCTGACGATCCCGCCGTCCCCGAATCCCTCTACCTCGTCCTCCGCATGATCCGTTACAGCCGCATGATCCGTTACAGCAACACCGTCTCCGGCTACGCCGCGCCGGACGATCCCGCCCTCAAGGCGGAAGCCGCCCGCGAAGCCTCCATCCGCAAAGAAGCCGCCCGTCTCCTTCGCCAGCGATATCTCACCTCGCCGTGGACGAAGAAAGCCGCACCCTTCGTCTGATGAGCACCGCAGCCCTCGGTAAATTGTGTGTAGATTAGAAAAACGGAGCTCTCAATGGACAAGCCTGGCAGTGCACCGCGCCTCAAGCGCACCCTCGGTCTCTGGAGCCTCATCCTCTATGGGGTGATCGTCATCCAGCCCACTGCTCCCATGTCGGTCTATGGAGTCCTCAGCGAACGCGGGCGCGGCCACGTCGTCGTCACCATCATCCTCGCCATGATTGCCATGCTCTTCACCGCCGTCAGCTATGGACGCATGGCCCGGGTCTATCCCAGCGCCGGCTCCGCCTTCACCTACGTCGGCCAGGAGCTGAACCCCGCGCTTGGCTACGTCACCGGCTGGAGCATGGTGATGGATTACATGCTCAATCCCATCATCTGCATCGTCTGGTGCAGCAAGGCCGCCGCCAACTTCACTCCCGGACTCCCCCAGCCCGCCTGGATCATCTTCTTCTTTCTTCTCTTCACCCTGCTCAATCTCCGCGGCGTTCAGACCAGCGCCCGCATCAACGCCGGGCTTGCCGCTGCCATGGGTGTTGTCATCACCATCTTCTTCGTCATGGCCACCCGCTACATCCTCTTCCACGCCCACAGCGCGCCCGGATTCTTCATCCGTCCCTTCTACGATCCCGCCACCTTCAACCCGCGCGCCGTCCTCGGCGGAACCTCCATCGCCGTCCTCACCTACATCGGCTTTGATGGCATCTCCACCCTCTCCGAGGAGGTCGAGAATCCCCGCCGCAACATCCTTCTCGCCACCGTCCTCACCTGCCTCGTCATCGGAATCCTCTCCGCCTTTGAGGTCTATGCCGCCCAGTTGATCTGGCCCTCCTCGCAGCCCTATCCCGATGTCGATACCGCCTTCGTCCACGTCGCCGGGCGCGCTGCCGGACCCTGGCTCTTCGGCCTCATCAACATCACCCTGCTCGTTGCCAACCTCGGCTCCGGCCTCGGCGCCCAGATGGGCGCAGCCCGCCTCCTCTACGGCATGGGACGCAGTGACGCTCTGCCCAAATCCTTCTTCGGCGCAATCAATCCCCGCACCCGCATCCCCAGCCGCAACGTGATATTCGTCGGCCTCGTCTCGCTCGTCGGAGCCTTCACCCTCTCCTACGCTCTCGGCGCGGAGATGCTCAACTTCGGCGCGCTCATCGCATTCATGGGTGTCAATCTTGCCGCCCTCGTGCATTACTACGTCCGCGCCCAGCACCGGAGCTGGATCAACTTCTTCCCGCCCGTCCTCGGGTTCCTCGTCTGTTTTCTTCTCTGGATTAACCTGAGCTGGCCCGCCATCGTCGCGGGTGTCCTCTGGATGGGCGCAGGCATCGCCTACGGTGCGTGGCGCACCCGCGGCTTCCGTGGTGATCTCGTCAACTTCGATTTTCAGGATGAGGAGGAAGGTGAGCTATCCCCCGTGCAGGAGACAGCCTCACCCCTGGACTAGACCTTCTTCTTCAGCACCACGCTCGCGGACTGGCTGGCTGACATTGCCTCCTCCAGCTTTTTCAGCAGCCCCAGCTTCTCCACCGGCACCAGTGGATCGCGCACCACGTACGCGCTCTCAAAGCGCAACACGCCCTCCGTGCTCGTCACCGTGCTCGTGTAGCTTGCAAAACCCACGTCCACCTTCACCGGATCCGGCAGCTCATCCACCACCACTCCCGGAGGCAGCGTAATCTCAAAGCGGTCCAGCTCCTCCGTTGTTGTCAGCAAATCCACCGGATACTTCCGCTTCGCCCACTCAATCCCCAGCGCCTGCCTTCCAAACAGGCACGGCTTCACCAGCAGCAATCGTCCTGCGTGTTGCATCATCCCCTGCGCCGTGATGGTGTAGCGCGTCTTCAGTTCCTCTCCAATCTTGTCCTCGTTCCCAAACTGCACCTTCTTCAGCGTCGCTCCGTGCACCGCCCGGGTCACAAACAGTTCCGCGTGCTGCGTTCGCTCCAGTTCGGTGGAACTCTTCATCCTCGCTCGTGCCAGCCATCCGTGAGTGCCGCTCCCGCTCACCTCCAGCTCGCCGTTCAGCATGCCGCCCTCATCCAGCGAGAACCTGCCCGTGCGCACCTCGCGGTTCAGTCCCGGCTCCTCCACCGGCAAATGGATCAGCTCTCCCGGGTTTCCCGCCAGCAGCGCATAGTTCCCCTGCTCGTAGTAAGGCAGCTCGCCCACCGGAACCCACTCGTTCGTCGGATCGAAGATCAGGTAGCGCTTTCCTGTCTTGCTCACCACCACGCTGTTGTACTTCGCCTTCGAACTCTCCGGCAGCTCAATCGCCAGGATCTGATGGTCAAAAAATCTCTCCACCGAATCTGCGTGCGTCACCCCGTGTTCGTCGAAAATCGGCACGTTCTCCGAGCGAATCCCCACCACCTCCAGCATCGCGGCCAGCAGGGTGGCCTTGTCCTTGCAATCTCCATATCGATATCGGAACACATCGCCTGCCGCGTGTGGCTGCCATCCGCCCAGTCCAATGGAAACCGCCACATAGCGGATCTCCCGCTGCATGAACTCCGCCAGCCTTGCCACCTTCCCATCAAAATCCGTAACTCCCGCCGTCAATTCCCGTACCTTCGTCTCTATCTCGGGTGTGACCTTCTTCCGCGGTTCCACCAGTCCATGCGTCCAGTCTCCCAGGGTCGCCCACTCTGCCGCCATCGGCTTCCCATTCCCCGGAGGCGCAAACGCAATCTGCGCCCGTCCTGCCAGAGCCACCTCCGCCGGCCTGTGCTTTTCCTCTACGTCGATTGCCGCAACATCACGCAGCGTCCAACTCCACGCGCCCGCGCCGCTTGCCACCGCCGTCACCGGGTTCACATTCACCCAGGATGCCTGCTGCTTCCATCCCTCCGGCAACTCCAGCCGCAGCCGGGCCTCTTCCACCGGAAGCGCCTCCTGCGCAAACCAGTGATACGCGCCCCACCACGCCTTCGCCCGAATGGTGTATTCGTACGCCACCACCGCCCCGGGATTGCTGCCCGGAACCTCCGCCCGGTAATACACCACATCGCTGTACAGCGCCATCCCGCCATACTCCTGCATCTGTACAAACTCGCCCTGCTTCAGCTCATAGTTGTGGTCGTCCGGACTCATTCCCCACGCATGTGCCTTCAGCAGCGACTCGCCCGTCCCCACATAGAAATGGAGCCTTGCCTCCACCTTTCCCTCTGGCCGCAGAATCCGCACCACCCTCCGCACGTTCTCCACATATTCATCCGGCTTCGTCACCGTCACCGTGCGCTCGTCCAGCAGCACCACCGCGCTCGTGCGCGGGTCATAGCTCTTTCTCGGGCGCGAGGCCACCTCCCGCGCCCACTCCGGCACGGTTACATTCGGAACTCCCGCCGCGGCGCTCGCGGCCATCACGCACACCAGCGCCGTTACCAACGCCCATCGTTTACTTGCTCGCATCGGCGCTCTTCAGCACTGCCTGCGTCTCGTCGCCCGTCTTCACCTTGTCGTAGAACCCCTTCAGCTCCGCATAGGATTCCTTCGCGAACGTGCG
>CAILAZ010000098.1 GCA_903832295.1 uncultured Acidobacteriota bacterium | reverse complement strand
GTGAGAATGAGAAAATGTCCGTGTTCTGTCCGTGAAGTGCATCCAAAAGCACCCAACCTGGGCCGAATGGGAAATTGAGTTTGCCTTTGTTTTGTTGGGTTTAGTTGGTTGGCGTTGTACGGTTTTGGAGGCGGTTTTCCCCTCATAACCCAAAGGTCGCAAGTTCAAATCTTGCCCCCGCAACCAAAATCTCTCATTCGAAACGGCTTCCGTGAACATCCGGGAAGCCGTTTCGGCGTCTGGCGAGAAGTTCGGACGAGAATTCGTTCGATGTCTTGTCCAGAAGCACTCCAATCTGCATGGAAATGCTCAAATCATCAGCAGTGACCTGACGACTTGAGCAGCATAAACGGGACGGAGATGGAGGAAGTGGTGGATTGAGAGCGAGTGGCGGAGGAGAATGCCAAAGCCGTGCTGACGGGCCTTCAGGGCTTCAGATAGCAGAGGAGTGAATGGTCTCCAGTGGCGTGGCGACCTCATCGGGCCGGAGGATCAGGCTTTGCTCTGCGCCAGCAATGCGCATCAGTGCGTCATTGGTCGTGTCCTCAATGCGAGTATTGCTTTTGTGGAGCAAGCGAACAGCCTTGAATGCTTCATGACACAGCACAAATCGATTCTTCGTTTGCAGCGCATCAAAGACGATATCTGAACGCATGGTTCACACCTTCCGTGGCGGGTAAACAACATTGTGGCAATCGCGCTGAAGCGCGAAAAAGGACGGCGCACGCCGAATATGTGGGGTGAGGATAGCAACGGCGCGCGCCTTATTAGATTGGGTGAAGAATACCAGTTGCGGGGGAAGGAAGCAGTGATATCCGTCACGCGCTGACTGGGCTGGGCGATTGTTGATAGAACAACTGAATACCTTCATCATCGACATTGTGGACTTCTTGCGTTCCCTTCACTGCAAAAAGAAGTCTCCGAACGCCTTTACGATACTGGCAGTCACTGCCTGCCTTGATTTGGCCGAAGCCAGTTCATGCCCGGCGCCCTGGACGGTCATCAGCTCCCTGGGCGAGAAGATGAGCTTCATCGCCTCCTGCATCTCGTCAACGGTTCCCATGCTGTCCCGGGTTCCATGCACAAAGAGCGAGGGCGTTCGCAGGTGCGGAAAGTGCCCGGTTCTTGGCTCTTGTGGGCTGCTGGGAGGGTGAAGGGGATAGGAAAGCAACAACAGACCCTCAACCAGTCCGGCCTCGCGGGCGGCCAGCATTGTTGCCTGCCGGCCTCCGTAGGAGTGCCCACCCAGAAACACCCTGCCGGAAACCCTCTGCATGGCTCCGACTGCATTGCGCAATCCATCCTGGTCGCGGTCTGCGCTGCCGCGTGGCGGAGGACCGTGCGGACGCAATTGGCGGAACGGAAGGTCGCATCGAAGAACGGTCATCCCGGTCTCGCAAAACGCGGTTGCCAGCGCAACCAGGAACGGGGATTCGCAATTTGCCCCGGCGCCGTGGGTCAGGATAAGCACATCCCTGGAGGGGTTCTCCGGGGAGTGCAGGAAACCTTGAACGGCGGGCGCTCTGAGGTTCTGGAAAAACGGAGATACTCGGGGCGTACTCATGCAAGCTGCATCATTGGATGCTCAAAAAGAGCTCTCCTACCTGGACTCGCAATCCGCTAATTCCGCGGAAGCATACCTTGTACCAAGTCGATAGCAACCTGCGTATCCGCTACTTCGACTACCACTTCGTTGTACCTCTCATCGTGCAGTTCGATCACGATGGTGTTGTCCGGGTCATGAACGTCCCAGAACACCCGCTTCCCTTCCTGGTAGAAGGTTCCAGCGGTAATGACTCCGGGAATGCTGGTGCCCCCGATTTTAATTCCGTGCCACCAGCGGCGGGCGATGCTCGCGTCGGCTCGAATGCCGGCAACGTGCGCCAGCGGTATCTCAAGAGAACTCTTCAATGCCCAGAGCTTGTCGGCACCTTGCACGGTCAACACCAGTTTTCCGTCGGCAACGGACACATCCACCATACCTGCATCCCTTCAATCAGCGGTGGAGGGAATCTCCAACCGCTTGTTTAACACGATTCCGCCAGCAACAATGCTGCCGATGACGACGGCAAACAGCAGCAGCCAGCCCCAGTACTGGTCCGGATGCCGCACTGCCCGGACGAAGTGCCTCCCGTAGTGCATGGCAAGCACTGCAATCAGCGAGTATCGCACCGCCCGGCAGAGTCCGACGACCAGCAGGAACTTCTTCACAGGGTATTCAGAAACCCCGGCTGCCGCAAACAGGAAGCTGGTTGGAGTGGGAAAAGGCACGGCCGCCGAAATCGCGAGCGCACCGGTACCCCAGACTTCAAACAGCTTCAGGAGCCGCGGCACGCGGCCCGTTCCAAAGTACTTGTTCAAGTACGCGACACCCGCGTGCCGCGCCAGCCTGAAGGTGAGAAACGCTCCAATCAAGGAACCAGCCGTCGTGGCCGCGGAATATTCGTACCAGGGAGCGCGATGACGCGCTGCGAGGATTGCAATCAGGATGTCTGGCCCGCCGAAGGTGGGAAATGGCAGGCTGTCCAGAATCGCCAGGGAAAACAGACCGAATGCGCCCAGGTGGCTGAGATAGGCGGCGAAGCCTTTGCTGCGCTTCCTGGTCGCGGTTTGGAGCAACTCTGTAAACATCAGCACTCGATGGGAGATCTTCTGCGGCGTGTCCCGTCCATGATACTTGACCTTTCCCTGGAAACACTTCTCAGGGCTCGTCGCGCAGGTACCCGGCTTTACCCGGGTCCGGCATACGGATGGCAACCAGCAGCGCAACCGCACACAGCACGGTGACGTACCAGTAGAAAACCGGTTCCCGGCCAATCGACTTCAACTCCAACGCGACGAATTCCGCGGAACCGCCGAAAACAGCGTTCCCGAGCGCGTAGGAGAGTCCAACGGCGAGCGCGCGGATTTCAAGCGGAAACATCTCTGCCTTGATGAGTCCGCCAATTGAGGTGTAGAGGCTGATGACCGCGAGGGCCAGCAACACCAGCCCGAATGCCGCATACGGATTGGTGACGGAAGCCAGCGCACGCAGAATTGGCACCGTGCTGAGGGTTGCCAGCGCCCCAAACCAGATCATGGAGGTGCGGCGCCCGATGCGGTCAGACAGTGCGCCAAACAGGGGCTGCATGAGCATATACACGAGCAGCGCGCAGGTCATCACGGTGTTCGCCATCCTGGCGCTCATGCCCGCGGTATTCACCAGGTATTTCTGCATGTAGGTGGTGAAGGTGTAGAAGATCAGCGAACCTCCAGCAGTGAAACCAATCACCGTCATGAAGGCTCGCTTGTGCTTCAACAGGCCAGCCATGCTGCCTGCGTCCCTGTTGCTGCGTGACTCCTCGGTTGAGGTCTCATTCAGCGAGCGTCGCAGATAGCGCGCCACAATCGCCGCACACGCGCCCAGGGCAAATGGAATCCGCCAGCCCCACTCCTTGAGTTGTTGCGCGGTCAGCAACTGCTGCAAAACAAGCAGCACCATCACGGCCAGCAACTGGCCTCCGATGAGGGTCACGTATTGGAATGATGCGAAAAATCCG
>CAILAZ010000097.1 GCA_903832295.1 uncultured Acidobacteriota bacterium | reverse complement strand
GGATCTGGCGTGGGCTCTTCTGCCGCGACAGGCTCGTCTGTCCAGCCTTCCGGCTTGTTCACGCCAAACATACCTGCGCCTCCACAAGCTATGCAGGTCGCCGACATATTTCCCGGCCCGCCGGCCATCTTCTGCGTCACCTGGCCCTTGCCTTCGCAGGCTAGACAGCTCGCCACGAAACCACGGTTGAAGCAAAAACCACACGCTCGCTCTTGCGCCTTTTCCGGGTGGTCGATGATTCCGCAACTGCACTTGCTGACCTCGCCGTGATAAATCTGAATTCCGTTCGCCATGATGTTCTCCTACCTCTTGGTTGTTGGGTTGATGTTGGACGCTGCGCCGTAACCGCTGGTAAAGAGTAGAGGATCACGACGATCTTGAATCTGCGTCATTCGCTTCGCGCCCTGCATGTATTGCTCGAAGAGTTTCATGCCCTGCTCGAACTCCCCGCCCAATTCCTTGATCCTGCAGTAGAACGCTGCATACTCTTCGATGAGTTGAAAGAATTCATCAGAGAATTGAACTGACTCGCTCCCGGTGTACGGCCAAACATCTGTCGTCGGATACTGAATCGCCGTCACGTTGACGGTCTGCGGAGTGGACACTGCCGGGTGAACGACGAACATGTTAAATCCGATAGGCGCCCAGCGCACGGCAACGTCGTCTATGTCCTGGGTCCAGGTTGAATCCCAGCTCGTTTGGAGAAAGTCGAGATCCCACAGGTTCACCTTGTAGAGCGGCGAACCCGCTCCCTGAATGTCCGTGATCGCCAAGTAGCCTTTTGGGATGGCCTGCCACACTGAATTAGCCGTCAAAGTAAACGGAATATTGACGATCTGCGTGGGGCGGCCGACAAGAAGCAAAAGATCGTTTTGCGCTTCCTCGATCGCTGTATAGATCTCAAATTGCCGACTCCACCATGCGCCGGAGCCGCCTGGATTTTCTTCCAAGCGGCTCTGGACGTTCGTCGCGAGCGTAGAGATCGGCGTGGCCATGGCTTAAATCTGCGTGTACCTCGCGACCAGCGTGCCGGAGCCGAGTACCCAGAACTCCGAAAGTTGCATGGGTTGAGACGCCCCGACAGACTCAAAATCGAGCGGCGTCGTGCCCCCAGAAGGGATGTAATCCGCGACGCTACCGTCCGTGGAGGCGACGGTCGAGGCGTTGCCAATATACGTGGCCGCTGAAAGGCTGACTGGGGTGATGTGGACGTTCCCAACGCTGTCGTTGAGTACACACCACTCGCCACTGGCCGCATGAGATTGCTTGAGCCCCTGGACGACCATTTGCGTCGAGCTGGTGATGCTCTTCACCATGCCCTGATCGGGAATAGCTGTCGTGGCCACGATGCCCGGCTTGAAGGCCGCGGTAAGCCCGACGGCTACGCGATCGCCCGGCAGAAAACCTTTGGTCGAGGTCACGGTCAGAGTGCATTGCGTCTCATTGGAACCCGGCCCGAGATTCCCGCTGAACTGGTCTGGAGGCGGGGTAACGGCGGCGGTAACGGCGGTCCCGAACAGCGGCTGCGCGCTCCCGGAAAGAGTAACGATTCCTGCAAATGGCCTGATGCTCATGGCTATTCTCCGTTCTTTTTGCGATACATCGGATTCATTCCATTCGGCGGGCACGATGATGGGATGCAGCATGGCCCGGTCCCGGTATCGTTGGTGGGCGCGTCAACGCTGCGGTAGCTGGATTTGGCGCGAAGATCGCCCATGGCCGAGACCGCATTGAGGCGAATGTCGTTCGGCTTGGGAACGAATTTCCCTGTTCCTCCCCAGTCATTCTTCGCGTCGGGGTCGTACTCGTCGTGCGTTCCGAGACGCGAGCGGTCAACGTGGAAGTTGTCGGTTGCCGGCTTGGAGTTGGTGCAAATCTCTGTCTTGCCGCCGCTCCTGTGCCGGAATGTGTCGTGAACCTTGTTTGATGGCTGTGTCATGCGAACCTCCGCTGATACCTTTCTCTGTCGCTGTACTTGAACTTGTGAACGTCGGCAATTGATATTGGTTTCTGCTGCGGCGGGTCATCGAAGTTCTGTGCGTCTGAGTTGAGGACGACGCTTTGGAAGCCCAGCCTCTTTTCGGCTGCTTCCAAGACTCTTTTAGATAAATTACCCGATAAGGCTGGTGGGTTTGGTATTTTGCTCAAGCCCGGCTATTATATCACCCCCGAACAAGGGGCTGATACTATTCTCACTGGGGCGGTGCAGTTCGTCAGCGAGACTTTACAATTCACCTGCCTAAATACCACTGGCGATATTAATTTTGGGCCTATCC
>CAILAZ010000096.1 GCA_903832295.1 uncultured Acidobacteriota bacterium | reverse complement strand
CTGTGCAACTTTGAAAGGCGCATCAAACATGAACATTCAATTTGAAACTTCACAAATCGGTCAGACGGAGGCGCAAGGACTTATTTTACTTCTGTCCTCCCTGTTTCCCACAGCCACAGCCGGCCTGGTGCCCAATGGCCTTACCCTCCAACCCCCACCCCCATCCCCATCCCCCAAAAACGAAGAGGAAGCGATCTTTGGCGTTCCTGTCCAGGCAGAGCCGGCGGCGCCGACTGCTGCTCATGCCCAGCCCGAGCCCACCTCCGAGTCTCCCAAGCGCACCCGCCGCACCAAGGCTGAGATGGAGGCTGCTGCCAAATCCCAAGCCGCTCCGGTGGACCCTACTCCCGCCTCCGCTGTCCAAACTGCGGAGGTCAGCGTCACCACCCAGTCTGCAACTGCGTCCAAAAGCACTGTGTCTGCGGATGAGCTGCGTGGCCTGCTCAACGGCTACATCGCCAAGCATTCCATGGAAGAGGCGATTGGCCGGCTCAAGGCTTTTGGCTGCAATCGCGTCACCGAGGCCCTTGCTTTGGAGTCGGGGGCGCTGAATGCTCTCGCCGAGGCGCTCCGTGGCTAGCCGCGGTCTCGCCCTTGTCCACGTCTCTGAGCACTCCAAACTCCCGCCCTCCGGGGCGGAACGCTGGATGACCTGCCCAGGCTCGGTTGTGCTCTCGGATGGAATGCCCGAGAGCGAATCCGAGTACGCGGCGGAAGGCACCAGAGCCCATGCTTTTTCCGAGCGATGGCTGACCTTGCATTTCGCCCAGCATGGCAGTGAACCGTCTCCCACTTCACCGGAAGAGGTGGAGATAAAAAAGAACGTCAAAGTTTACATCGATGAGTGCATTAGCCTTGCCGTTAAAGGGTCCAAAGTCTTCGTAGAGAAGAAAGTCTCCGTGAATGCGGATGTTTACGGGACCGCGGATTTCATTGCGTGGCATCCAGGCACAAGTACCCTCTACGTCCGTGATCTGAAGTACGGCGCCGGAGTGTCGGTCGATATAAACCGGAACGTCCAACTTCGCATCTATGCCCTGGCCGCGTTGATGACCATGAAGCTGCCGGCGAAGATTGTCAACATTGGCATTGTGCAACCGAGGTACGACCATCCGGACGGCTTTGTGCGTAGTGTTGATTTTGACACCACCGAGCTTCTGGACCTGCACGCCGATGTGATGGACGCGGTTGGGCGGGTGAATGAGGCGGAAGCAAAGAATCCGTATCCTGGAGGGATCGCTACTTGGGCTGGAACAGCCGTAGTTTGGGAACGTGACTTTCTCAAGCCCTCCGAGAAAGGCTGCCGCTGGTGCCTGGCGTCTCCCAAATGCCCCGCGCTCAAGAACAAGGCTCAGGCGCTTGCCAAGCAGGTGTTCTCCGGGGAGCCTGTGCCTACGGCTCCGGTGGGTGAAGTTCTTCCGCCCGCCACAGGTCTCGCGGCCAAACCAAATTACGATCCCCTGTCGTTGGCGCGCACTCTTGATTTCCTTCCTATTTTGGAAGGCTGGATCAAGAATACCCGCGAGTTTGCCTACGGCGAAGCTGAGAAGGGCAACGAGATCCCCGACTACAAACTGGTCGAGAAGACCGCGGTGCGCAAATGGAAAGATGACGTGATTCCAGCGCGCATCGCCAAGACTCTCGGAGTG
>CAILAZ010000095.1 GCA_903832295.1 uncultured Acidobacteriota bacterium | reverse complement strand
GTGGTGTCGTGATGAATCTGCGGATTGCCAGGATTGGAGAACTGGGCGGCAAACCAGTGACGTTCGTTCCTGGCGACAAGTTCCCTTGCCTGGCGAATCGCCCCTTCCATACCCTCGTCGGTCGGAGTTCGATGTACCTTGGCCCCAAAGCTCTCCATCAGCATTACTTTCTCTTTGGAGAACTTCTCCGGGACAAAGAACACAACTTTGTATCCTTTTTGGACTCCCACCAGTGCCAGCCCCACTCCAGTGTTTCCTGCCGTAGCCTCTACGATCGTGTCTCCCGACCGCAGGGTACCGTCGCGCTCAGCCTGCTCGATCATGCCCAGGGCCGCGCGGTCCTTGATGCTGAAGCCCGGATTGAACGCTTCCAACTTCACCCATATTTCCGCTGCGCCATCGGGGACGAGTTTCTTCAGACGCAGCATCGGCGTTGACCCTATTAGCTCCAGAACACTGCTTACAACACGCATCGAGCATTTCATTGCAACAGTCCTGAAAGTGCAATTTGGATTTGAGAACCATTCAGCCTACGGCTTCCGGCTTGGCCGGTCAACTCTGCACAAAAAAGCCCGGAGCAGCGCCCCGAGCCGCAAATCCCACTGAGGTACACACTAGTTCTTTGCTGCCGACGCCGTTTGAGCGCCCCCGGCATAGTAACCACTGCGTGTCCTCACGGAGAGCCGCTTATATCCGCTTGCCACCGCATCCACCTTCACCTGGCGGTATCCACCCTCTACCTTCGGCGTGGTCGGCTTGTATCCAATCGTGTATTGGTTCCGGATGTCGTGCGCAATCTGCTGCGAGATGGCTTCTACCTCGTTCACATCTCCTGGAAAGAAGGCGACCCCGCCAGTCTGTTCCGCCAATATCTTCAGTGCTCGCCGGGCACGCTTTTCGCGCTCGTGTCCGAGCAGCCCAATCGTGTAAACCGTCGGACCGCCATCGATTGCAATCGCCCGCACAGCCTGCTCCAGGGAATCGCGGCTCGCCGTATCCTCGCCGTCGGTCACCACCAGAATCACCTTCTTCTGCAGTCTCGCACTCTTCATCAGATGATCGCTGGTTGCAACCACCGCGTCGTACAGAGCGGTTCCTCCCCGCGACTCGATCCGTTCCAATGCGTCCCGAAGCAGGGAAACATTCCCGGTGTAATCCTGGTCAAGGTAGTACTCGTTGTTGAAATTGATTACGCACACTTGGTCCTGCGGGTTGCTGGCTCTAACCAGGTTCAGTGCCGCTGCGTTCACGCTCGGGCGCTTGTCCCGCATCGAACCCGAATTGTCGATGACGATGCCCAGTGCCACGGGAATGTCTTCCCTGCGGAACGAAGTGATGCGTTGCGGGCGGCCATCCTCGAAAACCTGAAAGGCCTTCCGGTCCAGCGTGGTCACCGGACGCTGGCGATCATCCACCACGGTGGCATGCAGGGTAACTTCCTGTACCTCAGTCTTGAAGACAAAAGTCCCGTTGCTGTTCTTCTCCGGATCGCGCCCCTGGGGCACATTCACCGTGTCGCCCGCCTGATTGGCAGGCGCGGTCTGGGTCGCCTCCGGAACAGACTCTGAGCGGGGCTGGGAGGCCTCAGGGCTCACCCCCTCTGGAGGCAGTAACACATCGCTACCCGGTTTTCCTGTGCTCGCGCCCGGCGGAGACTGTTGGCCGTTAGAACCGCCCTGAGCCTGCGCCGCCGCCATGCAGGGCAGCAGCATACATGCTGCTACAAACCAGATTACCCTTCGGCTTCCACTACTCACTTGGAGCATAGTACCCCGTCTTCGAATACACAGAGAGCTGCGGCAGTCCTTTGGGAATCACCAACTTCACCTTCACCTTGCGCCACTTGCCATCATGTGCCGGCTTTGTTGGACGATACCCGAGCACATATTGGTTGCGCAACTCCACGCCGATTTTCGTAGCCACGTCACTCAGTTCATTTGGACTATCGACCGTAAACGTTCTTCCACCCGTCACATCCGTCACTTCTGCCAGCAGCTGCGGACCATAACGCTCCTCGTCGCTGCGCGGGCTCTGGTCAAATATTCCAATCGCATAAATCTGAACATCGGCTTCCATCACCATCGACTTGATTTCGTTCTCCGTGTAACGGCTCCGGTTGTCGCCACCATCGGAGATGATGAGCAGCGCCTTCTTCTGGTGCTTTGCCTGGCGCATCTTCGCCATTCCAAGGTAGATTGCATCCAGCAGCGCCGTCCTGCCCTTGGGAACAGTAAACACCAGTTGCCCCTGGACCTGCTCCACGCTGTTCGTAAAGTCGCTGATCAGAGTCGGCTTGTCATTGAAGGCAATCAGAAAGAACTCATCCTCAGGATTTGCGGTCTTGAAGAACTCCACTACCGCTTCTCGCGCCTTCTCTACCTTGTTGGACATTGAACCGCTCATGTCGAAGATCACGCCCAGCGATATTGGCGCGTCCTCGCTAGAGAAGTGGGCAATGGCCTGCTTCTCGCCATTGTCCATCAATACGAAATTTTCCTTCTCCAGGCCGGTGACCAACCGGTTCATCGGGTCCGTAATCGTCACCGGCACCAGCACGAGATCCACATCCACCCGGATTGGTTTCGTATGCGTGCGCAGGGTTGGATCTGTATCGGCTTCGGCTGCTGCTACGGAATTCGGATTGAACTTCGCTTCATCTGCCGACTTCACCATTGGCTTCACGTGAACTTCATCGTAATTCTGTTCAGTCGGAAGCTTGCTTTTCGTCGCCATTGCCGGAGGCACGATGGGCACTCCGGACTGCTCAGAGGTCTTGCCTGCGGGGTTGGAATCTTGGGTCGCTGGCGCCGGAGTGGCGGGCGGGTTCGTTGTCGCCGCCGGGGGAGTCGCCGGTAAATCAGAAGGCTGCGCTGGCGGAGTGCCGGAATTTTGCGTCTCTGTGCTTTGTGCGAGCAGGAGCCCGGTCATGCAGGCAAAGGTCATGGCAAGCGCCAGGCATAAGGCAAACTTCCTCGCCCACGCTGTGTTTACAATGCCCGCGCCTCTCTTAGACCGCACCGGACCACGTACAGCCTCACACCCGGAATTCGACTCGCGGGACATGGAAGACCTCACATTCGGGCTGCTTTGTCAGGATCACCCGTACTTTACTTCGATGTGGCACATGCGGCTATGGTTACTTTATCGCTCCTCGCCTTGGCACAATTCACCAACATTGTCTAGGCAATCGCCCATTCCTGCAATGCGAAACCTAATTTCCGGTCTAGAGCCCATACCGGCGGTGCTCTTTCAGGATGCATTTGTCCATGACCACCACAACTCCTTGCTGCCGTGCCTTTTCCGCCGCTGCTTCATGCACCACCGTCTCCTGCAGCCAAAGCGCAGGCAACCCGAGCCTCAGAACTTCCTCCACAATCTCCGGAACTGCATCCGGGCGGCGAAAAACGTCCACAATGTCGATCTGCTCTTCGCGGGCGGCTTCGCTCAATGACGGGTACGACTTTTCTCCCAGCACCTCGCTGAGATTCGGATTGACGGGGACCACTCGATATCCTCTGCTTTGCAGGTAGGTGGAAACCTCATAGCTTGGTCTGCTGGTATCATTCGTCAGCCCGACCACCGCAATCGTTCTAGCGTTTTTCAGCAGTTCCAGAACCCGATCTGCCACACTTCCTCCGGTTAGTCCCTCTTTTTCTCGGTCTTGATTCGGTAGTTTCTCACCGCCACCTTGCGCACCGTTTCGTTCACATTCTTGTTGACCGCCAGAGCCCGCTGATCCTTTATCAGAAGATGCGCCACCAGCGGGAGCGCTACATCCAGCGGGGTCTTCGGATTGTTCACCAGTGCGCGCAAAACACTGTAATTCTTGATGTAATTCCTCTTCGTGGAGATTGCCCGCAGCACCGCTTCCTGAACATTCTTCATCGCCGCGAATCCCTCCATCTCAGTCTCGGTGACTTTGGGCGACTCCAGCACGGCAAGCGACACCAGCTTGGAGCGGTCGCGGATCAGAACCATGCGCTCTTCCCGATTGCCGCGCATCGCCAATTTGATCCGTTCTCCTACCCGCATGCGGCCAATTCGCTGCAACAGGGAAAGCTGTTCCACCTCCTCAGGCGCAATGGAGGGGTCCCCCGCCTTGGCGCGCTTCAACAGCTCGTCCAGCGTGTCGTCTTCTCCCTCGCTTGCTGCAACCAGTTCGAAGGGCTGCAAGTCATCTCGCGCCAGGTCGCTTGCGTGATGCTTTATATATGCGCTCGCTGCTTCCTCAGCCTCGGCTTGCTGCGCCCGCGGAAGCCACTGCTCCAATTCTTCCCGCAGTACGTCTGCCAGTGGATTTGCAGCCATCAGAGTCAGTAAACGCCCATTGGCCCTAACCCGCGCGCTTTGCATCATTGCGCGCAGCACTGCGCCATCTGGCCGCGTGGCCAGGCTCTCCAACTCCGCACCTGGCAGCGCGGGATGATCGCAAATGGCGGAAACGACTTCCGGTGATTGCCTGTGAGCCCGAAGCAGATGAATCAGAACATCCGGTGAGAGCGACGCTTGAGAAACAACCTCAAGCAGGGATATTCTGTCCCAGCTTCCCAGCGTCTCTTCCGCCGTGGCGCCGAATTCGCGATGGCTGGTGAGCGCCACCAGTATCTCCACCGCCTCCTCTGCTGGAAGCGACAATCCGCCCTGGGCTGCCCGGCGCAGCATGGAGGCGGGGACCTTTCCTTCTCGGATCAGCTCCACCATCCTCGCCACGTCAGTCCAGCTCCTTCATTCTCCTGACGCAGTCGCGCAGGGTGTCATACAGCACGGGCGAGAGCCCGCGTTCAAACACATCCAACAGGGTTTCGTAGTACCAGACAGTGCGTTCGCGGGGTACGCTGAAGCGCCCCCACACCTCTCCCCCAACCCGGGCGTGGTCAGCCAGAATGGATCGCGCATTGTGCACCTTGTCTGCCAGCATAATGAGCTGGGCCTCGCGGTCGGCCATGGGAATCTCCGCCAGGTGATGTCGCTTGCGCTCCTCCCATTCCGGCTTGGGCAGCACGAAGGCGTCGCTCGCCTGGCGAACCCAGCGGGCAACCGGCTCGCCGAAGGCTGCCGCGATGCCTGCCAGCGTCGCTTCCCCGCCCTGATCTTCTGCAGCATCATGCAGCAGTGCGGCAATCGCCATGTCCTCGCTCCCGCCCTCTTCCAGCACAAGCGAGGCAACGGATAACAGATGCGAGACATACGGCACTCCGCTCGCTTTGCGCACCTGCGCGCGGTGCAGCGATGCGGCCAGTACCAGCGCTTCGTCAAAGCGAATGCTTAATGGACGACTGAACGGCTGCGACTCAAAAGCGGGCGGCTCTTCCATTTCATTACCTCTGCTCTGCTCTGCGCATCTGCAGGTAGGCGCGAATGAACGGGTTGATATCTCCATCCAGCACACGATCTACATCGCCCACTTCGGTCTTGGTGCGATGATCCTTCGCCATGCGATAAGGCTGAAGCACGTAGGAGCGTATTTGCGAGCCAAAGTCGATGTCCAGCTTGGAGTCCTCGACCTTCTTGCTTGCTGCCCGTTTCTTCTCCAACTCAAACTCGTAGATTCTCGACCGCAACATCTTGAAGCCACGCTCGCGGTTCTTATGCTGCGAACGTTCGTTCTGGCAGGCGACAACAATGCCGGTCGGGAAGTGGGTGATGCGCACGGCCGAGTCAGTGGTGTTCACGTGCTGGCCGCCCTTGCCTCCGGAACGATAGGTATCAATCCGGATGTCTTCCGGTTTGATGATGACCTCAATGCTGTCGTCAATCTCCGGAGACACATAGACGCTGGCGAACGAGGTGTGCCGTCGCGCCTGCTGGTCAAACGGGGAAATCCGCACCAGCCGGTGTACGCCGATTTCACTGGTAAGCAGCCCATACGCGAATTCACCGGTGACGCTGAACGTCACCGACTTGATGCCCGCTTCATCTCCCGGCTGCATATCATTGACCACTGTCTCGAATCCCTTGCGCTCGCACCATCGCAGGAACATTCGCAGCAGCATTTCTGCCCAGTCCTGCGATTCTGTTCCCCCTGCACCAGGATGGATTGTCACGATGGCATTGCTGCGGTCCAGGTCGCCACTCAGCAGAGTTTCCGTCTCGAGTTTCTCCACCACGTCGCGCAGTCCGCCCAATTCGCGGGACACCTCTTCATCCACCTGCTCGCCTTCCGCGGCAAGTTCAAAATAGGCGGAGATATCCTCTACGCGGCGCGTCAGTTCAACGTCGGTAGCCAATGCGTCTTCCAGGCGCTTGCGCTCGCGCATGGTCTTCTGGGAGTTTTCAGAGTCGTTCCAGAAATTCGGGTCGGCGGCTAACTTTTCCACTTCCTCTAACTCAACCTTTAGCTTCGGCGAGTCAAAGATACTCCTGTAACTCGCGCACTTTTCTGCGCAACGCCGAGAACTCCTGTTCGAGCTGCTGATCAATCATGGCTGTCCTGCTCCTATACAGGGAGGGGATGCGTCATGTGCGCGCCGGTGTGGTCGCGCCATAACAATCCCGTGATTGAGATTATGGCACAGAGCAGTGGGAACCAGTCGCCATTGCGGGTGTAGAACGTAGTGTCGCTCATCAACCCGTAGGGCGCATCGAGCGTCAACCGCTGCTTCCTGGGAATCTCGCTGACCACTCGGCCCAGCGGGTCGATCGCCGTCGTGATCCCCGTGTTCGTGGCGCGCAGCAGCCAGCGGTGGTTCTCCACCGCGCGCATCCGTGCCATGTTCAGGTGTTGCCACGGAGCGCCCGAGTCGCCAAACCACCCGTCATTGGAGATGTTGACGAATACCTCGGCTCCATGAGCTGCAAACTGGCGCACCTCGTGGGGAAAGACCGACTCGTAGCAGATGAATACGCCGTAGCGGTGCGCGCCGGCTTCGAGCGGAGCACGATCATCGCTTCCATGCACAAATGTTCCAACTTCATGGGTAAGGGATTGTGCGAAACCAAATGCCCAGCTGAACGGGATGTATTCGCCCCATGGAACGAGGTGAACCTTATCGTAACGCTGGGTCACCGTTCCAGTGGGCGAGAGAAGAACTGCCGAGTTGTAGATCTGTTCTGCATCATTCGGCTTGGATGGCGATTGCACGGCAACGGCGCCGGCCAGCAGCCATGCGTGTTGTGTGCGAGCGAGTTCGGAAGTTGAGCCCGCAAAGAGCGGATCAGTAGTTTCAAACGGCGCAGGAGACTCAGGCCAGACGATAAGGGGCGCGATGCCAGACCCTGGACCTTGCTGGGGTGCCTGACTGATCGCAGACAACTCATCTACCAGCCTCTTGTAGTTCTCGTAGGTCCACTGGCGCTCAATGGGAACGTTCTGCTGCACAAGCGTTGCATGCGCATCCACTTCACTCGGCTCGATCCTGACGAAGACCGTCGCCTGCAGGGCAATGGCTCCGGTGACGGCTGCAAGCAGCATGGGCTTGCGGCGTTTGCGATTGACCAGCATGGTGGCGGCGAAGACAGTGTTTACCAGGGCGATCTCGAAAGACACGCCATAAACGCCGGTGACGCTGGCGATGCGTGCGAGGGGTAGGTTATCCACCTGCGCAGTACCGAGCAGCAGCCACGGGAAACTCACAACATGGGCGCGCAACAGTTCCACCGCAACCCACAGGAAGGGAGCGAGCAGCAGTGCCTTCCGGCTGAAGCCCACACGCGAGCGCCCGGCGATCGCCATCAGCGCTCCGAAGATGGCGTGATGAAGGCCGATATAGAGGGAAAACAGAACGAGAAGAAGAACCGAGATCAGCGGCGAAAGTCCGCCATGAACGTGCATGACGGTGTAAACCCAGTAGCAGGTTCCAAGATAGAAGATGGAGCCGGAGAACCAGCCGAGCAGAAAGCCCTGCCAGGCACGCGCAGGAACGAGAAAGGAATAGGTCTCTTCAGAGAGCAGTTCT